>NZ_JALW01000053.1:0-64497 GCF_000710795.1 Enterobacter sp. T1-1
CTGAGCCACCCTGGCACGTTCACGGGTCATTTTGTTACAGAGCAGCAAGGAAAGTAAAGTGAACGGAATTACCTCTACAGCCATATGTTCCCCCTCACCCCAGCCCTCTCCCTCAAGGGAGAGGGAGTCCTCCGTGCAGGCATTATTTTGTGGGGAACCCTCAGCCCACAGGGAGAGGGAATAAATACTAAAAACGGCAATCAGGGATTGCCGTTTTGCTTTTACCTTGTGCGGCCTGATGCCCTCACCCTGGCCCTCTCCCACGGGGAGAGGGAATAAACACTAAAAACGGCAATCGGAGATTGCCGTTTTGCTGTTTATTATGCGTTATACGCATTCTCGCCGTGGCTGTTGACGTCGAGACCTTCGCGCTCCTGCTCTTCCGGTACGCGCAGACCCACAGTCATGTCCGCCAGTTTGTAACCAATGAAGGCCACCACAGCAGACCACACAACGGTAATGGCGATACTTTCCAGCTGTACCAGCACCTGGTGAACCATGTCAACGCCCTCAGCGTAACCCACTCCGCCCAGCGATTTCGCGGCGAAGATACCGGTCATGATACAACCGACGATACCGCACACGCCGTGCACGCCAAAGACATCACAAGGGTCATCCACGCGCAGAAGACGTTTCAGCGCTGTCACACCCCACAGACCCGCCAGACCTGACACCAGACCGACAAGCAGCGCACCACCGACACCGACGTAACCACATGCTGGGGTGATCCCCACCAGACCGGCAATGGCACCCGAGCACGCGCCCAGCAGAGAAGGTTTACCGCGAACCGCCCACTCACCAAACACCCATGAGAGGATTGCACCCGCCGTGGCCACCACGGTATTCACGAAGGCCAGCGCAGCGATTTCGTTAGCGGCGCTCGCAGAGCCGGCGTTGAAGCCGAACCAGCCAAAATAGAGGATTGCTGTACCGGTAAAGACCATCGGCAGGTTGTGTGGTTTGAACGCTTCTTTGCCAAAGCCCACGCGTTTGCCAATCAGGTATGCACCCACCAGACCCGCTACCGCGGCGTTGATGTGAACAACAGTACCGCCTGCGAAATCCAGCGCGCCGTGCGACGCCAGCAGACCGCCACCCCAGACCATGTGTGCAATCGGCACATAGGAGAGTGTCAGCCAGACCACCACAAAGATCAGAACGGCGGAGAAGCGAATACGCTCAGCCAGCGCCCCCACAATCAGTCCCACGGTGATACAGGCGAACGATCCCTGGAACGCAACGTGGATGTACTGATAGAAACTGCCCATTACCGCGGTCAGTTCAATATTTTTCAACATGGCCCAGTTGAAGTTGCCGAAGAAGGCGTTACCTTCACCGAAGGCCAGAGAGTAGCCGTAAACCACCCACAGCACGCAAACCAGCGCGAACGTCACGGCAACCTGCGTCAGCATGGAGAGAACGTTTTTGCCACGGATCAGGCCGCCGTAAAACAGCGCGATACCCGGAATAGACATGAACAGCACCAGCGCGGTGCTGATCATCATAAAGGCGTTATCGGCTTTGTCTGCCACCGCAGGAGCAGCCATTGCCAGGCCCGGCAGCAGTGCCAGCGAACCCAGACCCGTTTTGATTGTTGCTATCTTCATTTTCTCGATCCCTATCACTGTGTGCCAGGAGTTACTTACAGTGCCGCTTCGTCAGATTCGCCGGTACGGATGCGAATGACACGCTGCAGTTCGGCAACGAAAATTTTGCCGTCGCCAATTTTGCCGGTATAGGCCGCTTTGCTGATCACATCGATGACTTCATCAAGCTGGTCATCAGCAATCGCGACATCAATTTTTACTTTTGGCAGGAAGTTAACGCTGTATTCCGCCCCGCGATAAAGCTCGGCATGACCCTTCTGACGACCGAAGCCTTTCACTTCGGTGACAGTCAGTCCCTGAATACCCATTGAAGACAACGCTTCACGCACGTCTTCGAGTTTGAATGGTTTGATTACCACCGTAACCAGCTTCATAGATCCCCTCCAGTCAGAATTCGGTAATGGCCGCAGCTAACACGCAGGAGACATTGCAAGGGGTGTGCCAGAAATGAAAACGGAAGGGAAAAGCGGCGCAATGCGCGTTAAAAGACCATTCATGATCAACAGGTGAAAAAAAACGCACCATGGCAGTGCATGGCGCGTTTCGGTTTTGCACCAACAGCGGTGACTGTTAGCACGTTGCCTGTTTTTGGTGCATCAGGCGCTAAGCGACTCTTCCTCCCGGACGCTGGCCGCCAGCTCTTCACCCGCCAGTTGCAGCTGATACATCTGCCAGTAGCGGCCTTTCGCCTCCAGGAGCGCCCGGTGCGTACCGCGTTCAACGGCCTGTCCGCGATGCAGCACCAGAATGGTATCTGCGTCGACAATCGTTGAAAGACGGTGCGCGATAACCACCAGCGTCGTGTGATCGCGCACGGCGGCCAGTGCCTGCTGGATAGCCTGTTCAGTACCGGAGTCGATGCTGGCCGTCGCTTCATCCAGAATCAGCACCTGTGGCGTTTCAATCAGCACACGCGCCAGCGCAAGAAGCTGTTTTTGCCCGACAGATAGGTTATTCCCCTGCTCACCCAGCCGGGTGTTGATCCCGTCGCTGAATCCGCGTGCCAGCTCTGCGAGCTGCACTTTTTCCAGCACGGCCCAGACCTGCTCCTCGGTATAATCACGCCCCAGGGTCACGTTGGCGTAAAAGGTATCGGCCAGCACAACCGGATCTTGCTGCACCATCGCTACGCCTTTACGCAATACGCTGTGGCTGAGCGACGCCAGCGGACGTCCATCCAGACGAATTTCGCCTTTCGTTAACGGGTAGTAGCCCATCAACAGGCTTGCAAGCGTACTCTTGCCGCTGCCGGTATGCCCCACCAGCGCCACAAAGCCGCGCGACGGCACATCAAGATTGATGTCCTGCAACACTAGCCTGTCTTCACGGTAGGCAAACGAGACATGGTCAAACGTAATCGCCCCGCTTTGCAGCGGTGCTGTATCCTGACCATAGGTCTGACGCGGTCTGTCCATCAGTTCAAAGACGCGCTCGCCAGCAACCACCGCCTGCTGCAACATGGATTGTTGAGTTGTGAGTTCAATCAGCGGCTCGTTCAGGCGTCCCAGATAGCTGATAAAAGCATACAGAACCCCCACTTCAATCGTTCCGCCCGGACTCAGGCCAAAGAGCATCAGCAGGCCGCAAAGCACCAGTGCCGAGAAGAGGCTCAGCAACGGACGCAGCAGGAAACCATCAAGGCGCAGCGTCTGCATACGCGCCATATAGTGCGAACGGCTTGCTTCGCCCATGCGTTCGCCAAAGCGAGCCTGCTGGCGGAACTGCTGGATGACGCTCATGCCGTTGATCACTTCGTTGAAGCCATCGTTAATATCGGCCAGGTAGGTCCGCACCCGACGTACAATGGGCGTGCTGTAGCGCTGATAGATCACCATCACAATCAGCACCGCCGGGAAAATCGCGATCGCCACCAGCGCCATGCGCCAGTCAAGGCTGAACATCGCCACCAGCATGGCGCCAATCAGCGCGGCACTGCGCAGCACGGTCGCCACGACCGTCACGTACAGATCGCGGATCACCTCGGTATCGTTGGTCACCCGCGAAATCACCTGCCCGACCGGCTGGATATCAAACTCGCTCAGCGGCTGGCGCAGCGCAGCATCCATAACGTCGGTACGCAGCTTCTGAACCACACCCACCGCCGCCCGGTTAAAGAGTAGCGACTGCGCATAGTGCAGGCCAGCCGCTGCCAGCTGTAGCCCTACATAGGCCACGCCTAACCCCGCCACCAGCCCCAGCGGCAAATAGCTTTTCGCAACCATATTGTCGATGAAATAACTGATGAGCAGCGGACCGCTCACTTCTGCAATCGCCGCAATCCACAGCAGCACGACGGCAAGAGCAAGGGGTTTTCGCCATGGCGAACCGTAGGCCAGCAGGCGTTTTAGCGTCGGCCACTGCGTTTTTGATTTACGCATTAGCGTCCTCCTCTTCCTGTTCCGGGGCATCGTCGAGTGCCGCTTCAAGCTGCTGATAGCGATACATATCGCGATACCAGCCCGGTTGCTCCGCAAGCTGGTCATGCTGCCCGCGCTGGGCAATGTGCCCGTGCTGCAACACCAGAATTTCACTGGCTTCCGTCAGCGCTGACAAACGGTGGGCACTGATGATCACCGTCCGTCCGTCGCTCCACTGGCGAAGGTTATGCAGGATCTGGTGTTCGGTTCGACCATCCACAGCAGAAAGCGCATCATCCAGGATCAGGATTTCAGCATTGAGCAGCAGCGCACGGGCAATGGAAATTCGCTGTTTTTGCCCGCCAGAGAGCATAACGCCACGTTCACCCACCTCCGTTTCATACCCCTGCGGCAGACGCAAAATATCGTCATGTACGCTGGCTAAGCGCGCCACATGCTCTATCTCTTCCTGCGTGGCCGATGGACAGCCAAGGGCTATGTTGTTCGCCACGGTGTCAGAAAAGAGAAACGGCGTCTGGCTGACCACGGCCAAACGGCGACGCCAGTCGTCTAGTTGCAGTGTCGTGAGAGGAAGATTGTGGAAACGAATGTCCCCCTGCGTGACATCAAAGTGACGCTGGAGCAGCGAAAGAACGGTACTTTTACCGGATCCCGTCGGGCCACAGATCCCGAGCATTTGCCCCGGTTGCAGCGTAAAGCTGACGTTTTCCAGCACCGGATGTTCCGTCTGCGGATAAACAAACGTACGGATGTCGACGTTCATCACTCCACGCCCTTCCGGTACCGGTTCGGTACCGTCGTTGACCACTGGCGCTTCAGACAACATGGCGCGAATGCGGCTATAGGCGGCACTGCCGCGCTCCACGATATTAAACATCCAGGCCAGCGCCAGCATCGGCCAAATCATCAGCCCCAGGTACATGGCAAAACTGGTTAACTGCCCCAGGGTCAAGGTGCCCTGCACCACCATCCAGCTCCCGCCACCGACGGCCAACAGGTTGGCCATGCCAATAGCGATATAGATGGTCGGATCAAAGCGCGCATCAATACGCGCAACGCGCATGTTTTTTGCGCCGGTGTCTGCGGCATCGGCCGCAAACAGGGCAGATTGACGATCCTCCAGACCAAAGGCTTTGATCATGCGGATGCTGGTCATACTCTCCTGCGTGCGATCGTTTAGCGACGAAAACGCCGCCTGCGCCAGCTTGAAACGCTCGTGCAGTTGTTCGCCATAACGGTTGATCGCCAGCGCCATCAGCGGCATCGGCAGCAATGCCAGCAGGGTAAGTTGCCAGCTGATCTGAGTGGACATCACAATCAGAACCGCGCAGCCCATCACCAGCGAATCCACCAGCGTTAACACCCCTTCCCCGGCGGCGAACACCACGCGATCGACGTCGTTGGTGGCGCGGGCGATGAGATCCCCGGTGCGATGGCGCAGGTAAAACTCGGGGTGCTGGCGACTCAGCTGACGGTAAAAATCCTCGCGCAGCTCAACGGCCAGCTGATAGGACGCGCCAAACAGCAGCACGCGCCAGACGTAACGCAGCAAATAGACGATGATGGCCGTCAGCACCAGCGTGCCAACCCACATCAACACCCGTGCGGTGGTGTAATGCTGTTCCGTAACGCCATCCACGACGTAGCCCACCACCTTCGGCGGGATCAGCTGCAAAATGGCAATGATGATAAGCAGGAGAACTGCGCCGAGGTAGCGCTGCCACTCCCGACGAAAGTACCAGCTTAGTTGGGCAAATAATCGCACGCGGTTTGTTCCTGAAGGTATTTTATGCAGTTATTCAATGGGTAACGCTGTGGTGTATTTTATCTGTTCCATGGCGAAGCTTGAGGTGACGTCCGACAAGCCCGGTACGCTATTCACCAGCCGCTTGTAGAAATCATCATAGCGCTTCATGTCTGCCACCTGGACACGCATCAGATAATCGTACTCCCCGGCCATACGCCAGAAGCCGAGAACCTCCGGCATGTCAGAGACCTGGTTTACGAAGCGGCAATACCATTCGCTGCTGTGGTGCTGCGTTTTTATCAGGACAAAGGCCGTCAGGCCCAGCCCCAGTTTTTCGGGATCTAATAACGCGACACGCCCCAGCAGAATGCCGTCATCTTCCAGCTTCTTGAGGCGCTTCCAGCACGGTGTGGTGGTCAGATTAACGGCATCTGCCAGCGCCTGCAAAGAGAGGGTGCAGTCACTTTGCAGCAATGAAAGCAGCTTGCGGTCAATTTTATCTAGCATACCCACCTCACAGAGAAAATTTTTCTCCCTTCATTCTATTTTAAAGGCCAGATAGCAACAATTTTTTCTGTGCTTTTCGCTATGCTGGGCACAAAATGACAAACGGATAATTACGATGAATAGCAACTGGGTTAAACATGCCATCAGCGAAATCAATGCCGACTACCAGCGCTCGGCCGACACCCATTTAATCCGCCTCGCCCTGCCGGGGTTTGCGGGGATTCAGCTGTATCTGAAAGATGAAAGCACCCATCCTACGGGCAGCCTGAAGCATCGTCTGGCGCGTTCGCTGTTCCTGTATGGCTTGTGTAACGGCTGGATTAAAGAAGGCACGACAATTATTGAATCGTCATCCGGTTCGACCGCCGTCTCCGAAGCCTATTTCGCCCGTTTACTGGGCCTGCCGTTTATCGCTGTCATGCCCTCATGCACCGCGAAACGCAAAATCGAACAGATCGAATTTTATGGCGGACGCTGCCACTTTGTAGAAAGCGCCTGCGAAATTTACGCCGCCTCGGAAATGCTGGCCCGTGAGCTGAACGGCCACTATATGGATCAGTTCACCTTCGCCGAGCGTGCAACCGACTGGCGTGGCAATAACAATATAGCGGACAGTATTTTCCGCCAGATGACTCATGAGCCTCATCCGGTTCCGTCATATATCGTCATGAGCGCCGGTACGGGCGGAACCTCGGCCACCATTGGCCGCTATATCCGTTGTCAGGGCTACGATACGCAACTGATGGTGGTTGATCCGCAAAACTCGGTCTTCCTCGACTACTGGCAAAGCCGCAATGCCGACCTGCGCAGTCCGGTGGGCAGTAAAATTGAAGGGATTGGCCGCCCGCGCGTTGAGCCGTCGTTCATTCCTGATGTGGTGGATGAAATGCTCCGCGTACCGGATGCCGCCAGCGTCGCGACGGCCCACTGGCTGGAGACGCAGCTGGGCCGCAAGGTGGGTGCCTCTACCGGTACCAATATGTGGGGTGCGCTGCAGCTGGCAGCACGCATGCGTGAAGAGGGGCGCACGGGCTCTATCGTCACGCTGCTGTGCGACAGCGGGGAGCGCTACCTGGAAACCTATTACAACGCGGAGTGGGTGCAGGCAAACATCGGCGATATTGCGCCGTGGAAAGCGCAAATTGCACAGCTGGTGAAATAAAAAAAAGCCAGACCGAAGTCTGGCTTGCTGGAAGGGTCTCACTATTCGGGGGAATATGGGAGTGTGTTGTTGTCCAGCCAATGTGTTAAAAAATGGGACACCGCTTCATTACGGCAGTGTCCGATAACCGGCAGATGAGGAAGCGCAGAGATCAGCTGCGGCATAGCATTCCCCATAATCAAACCGCGCCCGACGCTGCCCAGCATCTCGCGGTCGTTCATGGCGTCACCAAACGCCATACACTCCTGCAGCGTCAAGCCCAGGTGGTCGCTCAGGACCGCCAGGGCAGAACCTTTGTTACACCCCACCGGCAACACTTCCAGACAATCCACCGCCGAAAAGGTCAGATGGGCCCGGTCGCCTAACGCCTCATTCAACTGAATACGTAAGCGGCAGAGATCGTCGTGATCGCCACAAAAACAGATCTTGGTCACCGCGTGGGCAGATATGCGGCGCAGATCCATCAGCTGATAGCGAAAACCGCTGTAGACATGCGCATGGAGAAGTTGAGGGATTTCACGCCCGGTAAACCAGCCGTTATCGTTAAAGACATGAACGCTGGCCTGGGTATCCCAGGTACTGTGCAGCACGATATCCGCCACTTCCGGGTTGAGATCCTGACGATGCAGCACCTCCCCTTCGACCGAATGAATTCGTGTTCCGTTGCCGGTAATCAGAAATGCATCCAGGGAAAATGCGCCCAGGAGATGGCGCATCTCCAACACATGACGGCCAGTGGCAAACGTCAGGGTTACATCACGCTCACGCAGGCGCTTAAGGGTGTTCAGGGTTTTCTCCCCTAAACGGTGATCCGGCATTAACAACGTGCCGTCCATATCAAATGCAGCGAGCCGAGCCATCATAACTCCCGAAATGTGATGCGATTAACTTGTGCATCAGTATTGCGTGAGATATACGGAAGTAATAGTGAATAGATGAGAATTATTGTTCCGGGTTTATCATGCGCCAGCTCAACCGCCTCAAACAGTATCAACGCCTGTGGCAACCCTCCGAAGGGGCACCGCAGCAGGTCACCATTGCGGAGCTCGCCAGCCGCTGTTTTTGCAGCGAGCGGCATGTTCGCACCCTGCTGCGTCAGGCGCAGGAGGCTGGCTGGCTGAACTGGCATGCACAGTCTGGTCGCGGCAAGCGCGGCGAGCTCAGGTTTTATGTCAGCCCGGAATCACTGCGCAATACGATGATGGAAGAAGCGCTGAAGCATGGGCAGCAGCATAACGCCCTGGAGCTGGCGCAGCTTGCGCCGGAAGAGTTGCGGGAGTTGCTGCATCCCTTTTTGGGCGGACAGTGGCAAAACGATACGCCAACGCTACGCATTCCCTATTACCGCTCGCTGGATGCGCTGCAGCCTGGCTTTTTACCCGGCCGGGCGGAGCAGCACCTGGCAGGCCAGATTTTCTCCGGGCTGACGCGCTTTAACGGCAACAGCAGCGAACCAACGGGCGATCTTGCCCATCACTGGGAAGTCACGGATGGCGGCCTGCGCTGGCATTTTTATATCCGCTCGACCCTGCACTGGCATAACGGCGACAAAATTGAGACAGCGCAGTTGCAGCGGAGCCTGAAGGCCCTGCTTATGCTGCCAGCCCTGCGCAAACTGTTCCAGAGCGTATTAGACATCGAGGTCACTCACCCGCAGTGCCTGACGTTTACCCTGCATCAACCGGACTACTGGTTGCCCCATCGTCTGGCGACCTACTGTAGCCGTCTGGCCCACCCTGACCAGCCCATGACGGGCAGCGGCCCTTTCAGGCTGAGCGTATTTGATTCCGAGCTGGTGCGTCTGGAAAGCCACGAGCAGTACCATCTTAGCCACCCGCTGATCAAGGCGATTGAATACTGGATCACGCCGACGCTATTTGATTACGGACTGGGGACCAGTTGTCGTCATCCGGTCCAGATTGCCATTGGCGAGCCTGATGAACTGGAGAGCCTGCGGCTGGTAAGTAACAGCACCAGCCTGGGCTTCTGTTATCTCACCCTGAAACAGAGCGACCGGATGAGTGAACTGCAGGCTCGACGGCTAATCAATATCATCCATCTCTCAACGCTGCTGCATACGCTCCCGCTGAACGAAGGGTTGATTACACCAACAGAAGAGCTGCTTCCAGGCCTGCCTATTCCCCGGTGGCCGGATTTAACGCACGTTCCTTTACCGGCAGCGTTAACCCTCGTTTACCATTTGCCCGTTGAGTTACACACCATGGCAAACCAGCTAAAACAGTACCTTGCGCAGCAGGGCTGCGAACTGACCGTTATCTTTCACGATGCGAAGACGTGGGACGGATGTCCGCAGCTTGCCGATGCGGACATGATGATGGGAGACAGGCTGATTGGCGAAGCGCCGGAGTACACGCTTGAACAGTGGCTTCGGTGCGATACCCTCTGGCCGCATCTGCTAAGCGCGCCGCAAGTTGCGCATCTGCAGGCCACGCTGGATGCCGTACAGACTCAGGCCGATGAGCAGGCAAGACACGCTGGCCTGAGGGCCATCTTTACCCGGCTGATGGATAATGCGGTGCTGACGCCGCTGTTTAACTACCAGTATCAAATCAGCGCACCACCGGGGGTAAACGGAATACGACTGAATACCCGTGGCTGGTTTGATTTCACTGAAGCCTGGCTTCCAGCCCCCCGGTCGTGAAGAAGCTGGTCGTCGCCGAAGTCAGACGGTAACATAATGTTTTTACCGTAACTGTCGAGATGATTTATGAAACGTGCCGTCGTCGTGTTCAGCGGAGGACAAGATTCCACTACCTGCCTGGTTCAGGCGCTTCACCAGTACGATGAAGTGCATTGTGTCACTTTCGATTATGGCCAGCGCCATCGCGCTGAAATCGACGTTGCCCGCGAACTGGCGCTGAAACTGGGCGCACGCGCGCATAAGGTGCTGGACGTCACGCTGTTAAACGAACTGGCCGTCAGCAGCCTCACTCGCGACAGTATTCCTGTTCCTGATTACAAACCTGACGCCAGCGGTATTCCCAATACCTTTGTGCCGGGCCGTAATATTCTTTTTCTGACCCTGACGGCCATCTACGCCTACCAGGTGCAAGCCGAAGCGGTGATCACCGGCGTTTGCGAAACCGACTTCTCCGGTTACCCGGACTGCCGCGACGAGTTTGTAAAAGCGCTTAATCATGCGGTAAATCTGGGGATGGCCAAGGAGACGCGCTTTGAAACGCCGCTAATGTGGCTTGATAAAGCGGAAACCTGGGCACTGGCGGACTACTGGGGCAAGCTGGATCTGGTTCGCAGCGAAACCCTGACCTGCTACAACGGCATCAAGGGCGACGGATGCGGCCAGTGCGCCGCCTGTAACCTGCGTGCCAATGGCTTAAATCACTACCTGGCAGATAAAGCCGGTGTGATGGCCGCGATGCAGAAAAAATCCGAGCTGAAATAGGGTTATTTGACCGTGCTGTCGAACAGTTTTACACCGGCAGCACGCGTGACTTTCATTAGCGTCGTCAGTGTTGGATTGCCATTATCAGACAAGGTTCGGTATAGCTGCTGGCGGGAAAGACCTGCTTTGGCAGCAATTTCACCTATGCCGCCGCGGGATTCGATGACCTGGCGGAGTGCAATGAGATAAGCAGGGATCCCCTGATCCTCATAAATTTCTTCCAGTGCTATTTGCAGGTAAAGTTGAGCGTAGGAAGGGTTTTCACGAAGCATTTTTACAACCGCATCGTGATGGTTAACAGAACTTGAATAGTGTCGTTTAGAAGTGCTCATCTGTTTTTCCTTTAGATAGATGATCTTTCAAGAAATCTACCGCCTGTTTAACATCTTGTTTTTGACTCTTCTTGTCACCACCGATGAGTAACAACAAGACCCTCTGATGCTCTACGGCAAAATAGATCCTGTAACCGGGACCACTATCAATTCGCATCTCCCAAACACCTTCTCTAAGGTATTTGTAATCACCAAAATTATGCTTTATTGCACGGTTAATACGCATAAGGATCCGTAAAACAGTCTCCGGATCCTTTCTACGCATCCTGGTTATCCACTCCTCAAACGGCACTTTGCCGTCACGGGTCCGATAACGCTCAACAACATAGTCCCTGTCCATTATTCTATCCCTGGAAAAACACTTTGTCTTTTATAAAAGACAAAAAATCACACGATCATCAACTCCAGCTTTTCCCGCAACTCCCCTTCCAGCGGCAGTGCTTTCTGCGTTTTCAGATCGATACAAACGAAGGTGATCAGCGCATCGGCTACCACCTGCCCTTCCGGATCCAGTGTCACGACCTGACTGAGCACGCCGCTCTTCCCGTTTAGCTGTTGCACCTGGCTGGTCACTGTAAGCACATCCCCCAGCACGGCCGGGCGACGGTAGTTGATATTGATGTTGACGACCACGAACGCAATGTTGTGCGCGGTCAGCCATTGGAAGCTTTCGCTGTTTTCCAGCCCGTCCCAGCGCGCCTCTTCCAGAAATTCGAGATAGCGGGCATTATTCACGTGCTGGTAAACATCAAGATGAAAACCGCGTACTTTGATTTTTGTCTGCATAGCGCAATAGCCTTTACTGTTGTTATAGGATAAGAGGTCAAGACTGGTATGACCTCTTTATCCTGGCAAACTTTTGCTGCTGTGCAAGTAAAACTGAGATTACAACGTCAGGTGTGAGAGGTTGCGCTCAACCAGTGAATTGCCCATCCCCGGAACCTGCCTGAGGTCGTCAACCGTTTTAAACGGGCCGTACTCTTCACGGTAGCTGACGATAGCCTGCGCTTTTTTAAGCCCTACGCCGTTCATCACGCGGGCGAGATCTTCAGCCGAGGCCGTATTGATGCTGACGCGTGTACCGTCGTCCTCTGTGCTTTTGCCAGGTTCAGCGGCTTTAGTTTGGGCAGATGCCTGTGCAGCGGGGTCAGTTTTGCTTTGTACAGACTGCGTTTTGGCTGCGGGGGACGCCGCCAGTGCGCCTGCGCTCATTCCGGTAGTGGCAATAGCCAGTGTGATTAGCAGTGCTTTGATTCCACATTTCATGCTGTTATCTCCTTGTTTGTTGACAGCCATGTCACCATAGCCGTCAGCCAAAAGAGGCTCAAACATGCATTTGCAGAAATGGAAAAGGCCGCGAAAGCGGCCTTCAGGGTTTGCAGAGCGTTACGAAAATCTGCGAGCAGATACGTAATTATTGCTGCTGAATGATGGCATCGCCCAGCTTGATTTTGGCTTCTTTACGCAGGTTGCTCATCATCGCTTCGAAAGCAATCTGGGCATTGTTCTGGGTGATACCCTGAACCATTGCTTTCTTTTGCGCTTCTGGCATGGTGCCGGCTTTCACTTCATCCAGCGCCAGCAGAACGACGTTCCCCTGCATGTCGGTTGTTGTCCCGAAGCTCGGTTTGTCTTTCGCTGGCAGGCTCAGACCAAACACAGCCTGGCTGATTGGGTCCTGACCGGTACGGCTCAGCGTTTTCGCGTCACCGAAGCTCAGACCCGCCGCTTTCAGGGCGTCTTCTTTACCGGCTTTCAGGTCAGCCAGGATCTTCTCAGCATCCAGTTTTGCCTGCTGTTCCGCTTTGCTATGTTTAACCTGCGCCACAACCTGATCTTTCACTTCCGCCAGCGGTTTTACCGCTTCAGGCTTGTGCTCGCTTACGCGCAGAACAAACGCACGGTCACCGTCAACGGTAATGATATCGGAGTTGCTGCCCGGCGTACCGTTCTCGCCCACCAGACCACCGTTGAAGATGGCATCCGAAACCGGTTTGAAGTTCAGCTCTTCCGGCAGGTTGTCACGGCCAAACCAGCCGGTCTCCACCGCTTTCACGCCAGCAGCCTGCTCTGCACCGGCCAGAGATTCGTTGTCGTTGCTCGCCGCATCGCTCACTTTCTGCTGCAGGGCATAGTACGCATCAAGCGCTTTTTCCTGCTTCACTTTGGCGGCGATATCATCACGCACCTCAGCCAGAGGTTTGGTTTTAGCGGCTTCGATATCATCCAGACGCGCAACCAGGAAACCAACGGACGATTTAATCACACCCGACAGCTGACCCTTGTCTTTCAGACCGGCATTTTTCAGCTCATCCGGCGTAGTCGCCGCTTCCAGCCAGCCCATATCGCCGCCATTTTTGGCAGAGATGATGTCGGTGGATTTTGCTTTCGCGACGGTGGCGAAATCTGCGCCTTTGTTCAGCTCATCCAGCACCGCTTTGGCATCGGCTTCGGTTTTGGTCTGAATCACGCTGTAGCGGTTACGCTGGGGCTGAGTGAACTGATCCTGATGCTGATCGTAGTAAGACTGGATTTCTGCATCAGTCGCGGTTTCCTGCAACGCAGCAGCATCCAGCTTGATATAGCTCACGCGGAACTGCTCAGGTGCAACAAAGCTGTTTTTATTCTGCTCGTACCAGGCATTAACCTCTGCGTCGCTCACCTGCTGCTTCGCCGCGAGCGCATTCACATCAATGGTCGCCTGACGCACAACACGCTGCTGTGCCACCAGGGCTGCCAGTTCGTCAGTTTCACCTTTGAGCATGAAATCAGTACCAACCACCGCATTGATGAGCTGTTGCGTCGTCAGCTGGTTACGCAGCGCCTGCGCGTATTGATCGGCCGTCATGCCCATCTGATTCACAATGCTGTTATAGCGAGCGTTGTCGAACTTGCCGTTAGACTGGAAAGCCTGAGTCGAGAAGATGGCTTTTTTAACCTGCTCATCGCTGATACCCAGACCCAGTTTTTTGGCATATTGATCGAGGAGCGCTTCGTCAATCAGGCGGTTCAGCGTCTGCTGGCGCAGGGTTTTCATGTATCCTTCGTTCGCAGCCAGCTCAGAGAATTGGTCGCCCAGCTGTTGCTGCATACGGTTACGTTCACCGGCAAACGCGTTCTCGAACTGACCGCGGCTGATTTCCTGGCCGTTCACTTTTGCGGCATAGTTTGCGCCACCGCCGATAAGGTAACTGCTCACGCCGGTCAATATGAACGACACGATAATGATACCGAAAATAATCTTGAGCACGAGACTGTTAGCAGCCGTGCGTAAGCTGTCCATCATGGTGTAACAACACTCCGCTGTAGGTGACTGGTTACCTGACGCTAACGGAAAATCCTGACCGTCGCGCGTAAAGGCGTATTGTGACAAGAAAACGGGGCGATTGTCAGCCCACAACTCGCATAAACTCGCACAAATCAGGTCTGGACAAATAAAAAAGGCACATCAAATGATGCGCCCTTGTACTTTTCGGCTTCCCTGAAACGGGAAAGCAATCAGTTTACTGCGTCTTTCAGCGCTTTACCTGCACGGAAACCCGGCACTTTAGCGGCAGCAATGGTGATCTCTTTACCGGTCTGAGGGTTGCGGCCAGTACGGGCAGCACGCTCTTTAACAGCAAAAGTACCGAAGCCTACCAGTGCAACGTCGTCCCCAGCCTGCAGAGATTCAGTAACAGAAGCAATTAATGCATCTAACGCACGTCCAGCTGCAGCTTTAGAAATATCAGCACCAGCAGCAATTTTGTCAATCAGTTGAGATTTATTCACTGTTCTCTTCCTCTCTTTATAATTTATATCGCGCCTGAATCCTTCACAACGCGACCGCGCAGCAGTTATATCAGGCCTGCCATGACCTTACAACACCCGTTGTTGATGGCTGACCTAATCAGCAATCTAAATTAGCTATACAAAAAAAGGCTGGCAAGTGCGAAATGACTTACCAGCCTTGTTTTTATTGACGCTCTTTGCGCGAGGTCACTATTTTGCGGTCACAACCTGCATTCCGTAGGGTTCATTCTGCAATGCGAGAGTAAGAACCTCCTCAATTCGCTTAACAGGATGGATCTGCAGATCGGCAATCACGTTGTCCGGAATCTCTTCCAGATCGCGTTTATTTTCGTAAGGAATCAATACGGTTTTGATCCCACCACGATGTGCCGCCAGCAGTTTTTCTTTTAACCCACCAATTGGCAGAACCTGACCACGCAGGGTAATTTCACCGGTCATTGCGACATCAGCACGCACCGGGTTCCCTGTGAGACAGGAGACCAGCGCGGTACACATCGCGATACCGGCGCTTGGGCCATCTTTCGGCGTTGCCCCTTCCGGGACGTGAACGTGGATGTCACGTTTTTCGTAGAAATCCGGGTTGATCCCCAGTTTCTCCGCACGTGCGCGAACCACAGTCAAGGCCGCCTGGATGGACTCCTGCATGACTTCACCCAAAGAACCGGTGTAGGTCAGCTTACCTTTACCTGGCACACAGGCGGTTTCGATGGTCAGCAGATCGCCGCCCACTTCCGTCCATGCCAGACCGGTGACCTGACCCACGCGGTTTTCGTTGTCCGCACGGCCATAGTCGAAACGCTGAACGCCCAGATAGGCATGCAGATTGTCGCCGTTAATGGTGATGTGCTTCAGGCTCTTATCCAGCAGCAGCTGTTTCACCGCTTTACGGCACAGTTTCGAGATTTCACGCTCAAGGCTACGCACGCCCGCTTCGCGAGTGTAGTAGCGAATGATGCCGATAATCGCGCTGTCCTCGACGGTCAGTTCGTTGGCTTTCAGTGCGTTACGCTCAATCTGTTTCGGCAGCAGATGCTGCTTCGCAATATTCAGCTTCTCGTCTTCGGTATAACCAGACAGACGGATCACTTCCATACGATCCAGCAGCGGAGCCGGAATGTTCATGGAGTTGGAGGTCGCCACGAACATCACATCGCTCAGATCGTAGTCCACTTCCAGGTAGTGATCGCTGAACGCCACGTTCTGTTCTGGATCAAGCACTTCCAGCAGAGCCGAGGCCGGATCGCCACGCATATCCGACGACATTTTGTCGATCTCATCGAGCAGGAACAGTGGGTTTTTAACCCCTACTTTCGCCATCTTCTGGATCAATTTACCCGGCATAGAACCGATGTAGGTACGACGGTGGCCGCGGATTTCCGCTTCGTCGCGTACGCCACCCAGCGCCATACGGATATATTTACGTCCGGTCGCTTTCGCAATGGACTGGCCCAGAGAGGTTTTACCTACCCCTGGCGGTCCAACCAGACAGAGGATTGGGCCTTTCAGTTTGTTTACACGGCTTTGTACCGCAAGGTACTCAAGGATGCGGTCTTTAACACGCTCCAGGCCGTAGTGGTCGGTATCCAGGATCTCCTGCGCCTGACGCAGGTCTTTTTTGACCTTGCTGCGGGCATTCCACGGCACCTGAACCATCCACTCGATGTAGCCACGCACCACCGTCGCTTCAGCCGACATCGGAGACATCATTTTCAGCTTCTGCAGTTCAGCTTCCGCTTTCTCTTTGGCCTCTTTCGGCATTTTTGCCGCGTCGATCTTACGCTTCAGCGCTTCGTTTTCGTCCGGCGCGTCGTCCATCTCGCCGAGTTCTTTCTGAATGGCTTTCATTTGCTCATTCAGATAGTACTCACGCTGCGATTTTTCCATCTGCTTTTTAACGCGGTTGCGAATACGCTTCTCAACCTGCAGCAGATCGATTTCAGACTCCATCATCGCCATCAGATATTCCAGACGTTCGTTAACGTCGGACATCTCCAGCACGGACTGTTTGTCCGCCAGCTTCAGCGGCATATGCGCTGCGATGGTGTCCGCCAGACGTGCGGGATCGTCGATGCTGTTCAGCGACGTCAGCACTTCTGGTGGGATTTTCTTGTTCAGCTTGATATAGCCTTCAAACTGGCTAATCGCGGTGCGCACCAGCACTTCCTGCTCGCGCTCATCAAGCTGAGGCGAATCAAGGTACTCTGCCTTGGCAGAGAAATGTTCGCCATTGTCAGACAGGGTGGTAATACGCGCACGCTGCAGGCCTTCTACCAGCACCTTAACGGTGCCGTCAGGCAGCTTCAGCATCTGCAAAATAGAGGCCACGGTCCCGACGGTGAAAAGATCGTTTACACCCGGCTCATCCGTCGAAGCTTCCTTCTGCGCAACCAACATGATTTTTTTATCATGATCCATGGCGGCTTCGAGGCAACGGATAGATTTTTCCCGCCCTACAAATAAGGGTATGACCATGTGCGGATAAACCACCACATCGCGCAACGGCAATACGGGGATTTCAATGCGTTCAGAACGCTCAGGATTCATAGAGCTCTCTCTTAGTTTAGTGTCCGCCAGGTAAACTGGTCATGTAACTGTGCTTCACACAACCATTAACATGTAATCCAGTATATGGGGATGTTTCCCACACATTCAACGCCATGAATACGGAAAAAGTAAAGGGGAGATAAAATCCCCCCTTTTTGATTAACTGCTTGTATGATTTGGTGAATTATTCGCCAGATGCCTGCTGCGCTTCCGGTTTCCCGTAAATCAGCAGCGGCTTGCTTTGACCACCGATAACGGACTCGTCGATAACCACTTTTTCGACATCTTCCATGGAAGGCAGGTCGTACATGGTATCAAGCAGCGCGGCTTCAACGATGGAACGCAGACCACGGGCACCGGTTTTACGGATCATAGCTTTCTTCGCAATTGCATCCAGCGCTTCATCACGGAATTCCAGCTCAACGCCTTCCAGGTTAAACAGCGCCTGATACTGCTTGGTCAGCGCGTTTTTCGGCTCTTTCAGGATCTGAATCAGCGCTTCTTCACTCAGTTCATTCAGCGTGGCCACAACCGGCAGACGCCCAATGAATTCTGGGATCAGACCAAACTTGATCAGATCTTCTGGTTCAACCTGAGACAGCAGTTCGCCTTCGTTCGCTTTCTCGGATTTGGCCTTCACCGTTGCGCCAAAACCAATGCCTGAGCCGGTTTCAACACGGTGGGAGATAACTTTATCCAGACCGGCGAAAGCACCGCCACAGATGAACAGGATCTTGGAGGTATCAACCTGCAGGAACTCCTGCTGCGGATGTTTACGGCCACCCTGCGGGGGCACTGCGGCAACGGTCCCTTCGATCAGCTTCAGTAATGCCTGCTGTACACCTTCCCCTGATACGTCACGGGTGATAGACGGGTTGTCTGATTTACGGGAGATCTTGTCGATCTCATCGATATAGACGATCCCGCGCTGGGCTTTCTGTACGTCGTAATCGCACTTCTGCAACAGTTTCTGGATGATGTTTTCCACATCTTCACCCACGTAACCGGCTTCGGTCAGGGTGGTGGCATCCGCCATGGTGAACGGCACATCCAGTAGGCGTGCGAGCGTTTCAGCCAACAGCGTTTTACCGGAACCGGTCGGGCCGATCAGCAGAATGTTACTTTTACCCAGCTCAACGCCATTGCTGGTATCACCGTTACGCAGGCGTTTGTAGTGGTTATATACCGCTACCGCCAGCACTTTCTTAGCCTGCTCCTGACCGATGACATAGTCGTCCAGATGATGACGAATTTCATGCGGTGTCGGCAGCGCGCTACGCTCACGGTGAGGCGCTACTTCTTTAATCTCTTCGCGAATGATGTCATTACATAAATCAACACATTCGTCGCAGATATACACGGACGGCCCGGCAATCAGTTTACGCACTTCATGCTGGCTTTTGCCGCAAAAAGAGCAGTACAGCAGTTTGCCCGAACCATCTTTGCGTTTATCTGTCATGAGTCCAAACCTCTTTTTAAGTTCTTTGTGCCGCACATGACGACGCAAATGCCATTTTCAGACGCAAGCTGCTCTCAAGCAGAGTGCCGCTTTACCTTAGTATAGCGGCACACTCGCGTCGCGGGCATCAATTACGATGGGTCAAAATGGAGTCGACTAAGCCGTACTCAACTGCCTCTGAAGCAGAGAGGAAGCGATCGCGCTCGGTATCGCGCTCGATCTGCTCAAGAGATTGACCCGTATGCTGCGCCATAAGTTCATTCATGCGCGCTTTTACTTTCAGAATTTCGCGGGCGTGGATTTCAATATCCGTCGCCTGCCCCTGGTAACCACCCAGCGGCTGGTGAATCATCACGCGGGAATTCGGCAGGCAGAAACGTTTGCCTTTTGCCCCTGCGGTTAACAGGAAGGCACCCATAGATGCTGCCTGACCCATACAGATAGTGCTCACATCAGGCTTGATGAATTGCATGGTGTCATAAATGGACATACCTGCCGTAATCACGCCGCCTGGGGAGTTAATGTACAGGTAAATGTCTTTTTCCGGGTTTTCCGCTTCCAGAAACAGCATCTGCGCCACGATCAGGTTCGCCATGTGGTCTTCCACCTGGCCGGTCAGAAAGATAACGCGTTCCTTGAGCAGACGGGAATAGATATCAAAAGAACGCTCACCACGTGAGGTCTGTTCAATAACCATTGGCACCAGAGCCATATGGGGTGCAAAGTTATCTCGTTCGCCACTGTATGACATTTCCGTCTCCTGGATCAAAATTGAAAACACCTGCTGTACTGATTGTAACCTTACGGACGGATTATCAGCCAGTCTCATTCATCTGATTACACACTTATGGGGTTTACATTGCCCTATTTCAAGCATAACAACCTTTTGTTGTTACGCTAACACCGAAAGGGCGTTTTAGCACCCTTCCTGGGCTATTGGTGCGATAAAAAAAACCCGTTGCCGGAAGGCAACGGGTTTTTGTTCAAACTTTAAACCTTCGGGGCGAAATTACGCCTGCTGGTTCATCAGTTCGTTGAAAGAGGTCGCTTTTTCGGTCACTTTCGCTTTCGCCAGTACCGCTTCAACAGCCTGCTCTTCCAGGGCAACATTACGCATGTTGTCCATCAGCTCTTTGTTCTTACCGTAGAACTCGATAACTTCTGATGGATCTTCGTATGCAGAAGCCATCTCTTCGATCAGGCCTTTCACACGTTCTTCGTCAGCTTTCAGCTCGTGGGTACGAATCACTTCGCCCAGCAGCAGACCAACAACAACGCGGCGTTTTGCCTGCTCTTCGAACAGCTCGCGTGGCAGTTCCATCGCTTGCTGCTGGTTGCCACCGAAACGCTGTGCAGCCTGACGACGCAGTACGTCGATTTCGCTGTCGATCAGCGCAGCTGGAACGTCGATTTCGTTCGCCTTCACCAGACCTTCGATAGCCTGAGATTTCACACGGTTACGCACAGCACCGTTCAGCTCGCGTTCCATGTTTTTACGGACTTCAGTACGCAGACCAGCAACAGAACCATCTTCCACGCCGAAACGCTTGATGAATTCTTCAGTCAGTTCTGGCAGTTCGCGCTCTTCCACTTTCTTCAGGTTGATGACGAACTTCGCTGCTTTACCTTTCAGGTTTTCAGCGTGGTACTCTTCAGGGAAGGTCACGTCGATGGTGAACTCTTCGCCCGCTTTGTGGCCTTTGATACCGTCTTCGAAGCCCGGGATCATACGACCCTGACCCATTGCCAGTACGAAGTCAGTCGCTTTGCCGCCTTCGAACTCTTCGCCGTCTACAGAACCGGTGAAGTCGATGGTGACGCGGTCTTCAGCGTCAACAGCGCCTTCTTTCTCTTTCCAGTTAGCCTGCTGCTTACGCAGGGTATCCAGCATGCCGTCAACATCTTCGTCGGTCACGGAAACAATCGGTTTTTCAACTTCGATAGATTCCAGACCTTTCAGTTCTACTTCCGGATACACTTCGAACTCTACAGAGTAGGTGAAGTCTTCACCCAGTTTGTATTCGCCTGGAACGTAGTTCGGCGCACCGGCCGGATTGATCTTTTCTTTGATGATCGCATCGATAAAGTTGCGGCTCATCAGTTCACCCAGCACATCCTGACGCACGGAAGCGCCATAACGCTGAGCAACAACATTCATTGGTACTTTGCCCTTACGGAAGCCGTCAATACGTACTTTTTTTGCTACGTTGACCAGCTCGCTTTTCACAGCAGTTTCGATGCTGTCAGCAGCGATAGTAATCGTTACACGGCGGCCAAGGCCTTGAGTGGTTTCAACTGAAACTTGCATCTTGTTACCTCAAAAAAATCACAGTGCTCGGTCAACTCTGAATCTGTCTGTTTTACCGGGATGCTCTCTTAGTGCAGATTCACATTCCCTGTCGCCAGAATCATCCCGAAGACATTCAATAAGACGCGGCATTATAGCGGCATCACTTAGGTGAGTCGAGAACGGTTGGGGCATGTTGCTGCGGCTTTTTTCACACTTTAAGGCTATTTTTAGCCTTAAAATCGCACCATCCGCTCAAAACTCAGACAAAACAAAACGGCCCGAAGGCCGTTTTGAGGAAATCTGTAAGCAACATACTGGAAAAACTCCAGCGGTTGCAAATCCGATTTATCAGGCGATGGTGCCTGCACCGCGACAAGGCGGGGATGCAAAAACCGTATCCTGCAAGCCTTCCCACTCCTTAATGGTGTAGGTATGCAATGCCAGCGCATGTACGGTTGTGGAGAGTTCTTCCGTCAAGGTGCTGTAGATCAAGCGGTGTCGGTTCAGGAAACGTTCTCCCGTGAAGCGATCGCTAACCAGAACCACTTTGAAGTGGCTTTCAGAACCTGCCGGCACGTTATGACGATAGCTTTCGTCGACGACTTCGAGGAACACAGGGTTGAACGCTGCCCTTAATTTATCTTCTATCTGCTCACGTATCATCATGAAATTACTCCTCCGACAACGCCAGGATGTCACCCATCCCTTTAAATGTTAGCCGCTTTTACCGGTTCCATTACAACAAGACAACAAATATTTAGCTTTCGTCTTATTTTCTCATTCAAACGAATGAAGTTCACTGTGAGGCTCATACGTTTTGTCACACACAGGTTGAGAAAAAGGGCGAACTGGTCAGTTTTCAGACAAGGCGATGAATTTACATGCGTTGACCACTTCCCCTGGCCGTTAGCGATGTTATGATGGCGGCAATTTTTCTCTCTATATGCTTACGATTCGTTGAGAACCCGAAAATGTTAAAAAAACTCTTCTTTCCGTTGGTAGCCCTCTTTATGCTGGCAGGCTGCGCTACCCCGCCAACAACTATTGATGTCTCACCAAAAATCACGCTGCCTCAGCAGGATCCAAGCCTGATGGGCGTGACCGTGAGCATTAACGGTGCCGATCAGCGTCAGGATCAGGCCCTGGCGAAAGTGACCCGCGACAACCAGCTGGTGACGTTGACCGCTTCCCGTGACCTGCGTTTCCTGCTGCAGGAAGTGCTGGAGAAACAGATGACCTCTCGTGGTTACATGATTGGCCCAAGCGGCGCGGTTGATCTGCAGATCATCGTTAACAACCTGTACGCTGACGTTTCCCAGGGTAACGTGCGCTACAACATCTCCACCAAAGCGGACATCGCCATCATCGCTACCGCGAAGAACGGCAACAAGATGACCAAAAACTATCGCGCCAGCTACTCCGTAGAAGGTGCTTTCCAGGCCTCTAACCAAAACATTGCGAACGCCGTAAACAGCGTGCTGACCGATACCATCGCCGATATGGCGCAGGACACCAGCATTCACGACTTTATCAAGCAAAACGCGCGTTAATCCTGCTGACTGACCCGGTGTTTTACCGGGTCAGTTTTTAAGAACATGGCCAGTCATTACTTACGCATTTTCCAGCAACCCAAATCAGCCATTCTGCTGATCCTTGGCTTTGCCTCCGGTTTACCCCTCGCGCTCACTTCCGGCACGTTGCAGGCCTGGATGACGGTTGAGAATATCGATCTCAAAACCATTGGCTTCTTCTCCCTCGTCGGCCAGGCGTATGTCTTTAAGTTCCTGTGGTCACCGGTGATGGATCGCTACACCCCGCCGTTCCTGGGCCGTCGTCGTGGCTGGCTGGTGATGACGCAGGTCCTGCTGTTGCTGGCCATTGCCGCCATGGGATTCCTTGAGCCGTCGACACAGCTTCGCTGGATGGCGGCGCTTGCGGTGGTGATCGCCTTCTGTTCCGCGTCACAGGATATCGTGTTTGATGCCTGGAAAACGGACGTGTTACCCGCAGAAGAGCGTGGAGCCGGTGCGGCCATCAGCGTGCTGGGCTATCGCCTCGGCATGCTGGTATCTGGTGGGCTGGCGCTGTGGCTGGCTGACCGCTATCTGGGCTGGCAGGGCATGTACTGGCTGATGGCCGCCCTGCTGATCCCGTGCATTATTGCCACCCTCCTCGCCCCTGAACCGAGCGACGTGATCCCGGTCCCCCGTTCTCTGAAGCAGGCCGTTGCCGAACCGCTGCGTGATTTCTTTGGCCGCAACAATGCCTGGCTGATCCTGCTGCTCATCGTCCTTTATAAGCTGGGTGATGCCTTCGCGATGAGCCTGACCACCACGTTCCTGATCCGCGGCGTCGGGTTTGATGCCGGTGAAGTGGGAGTGGTTAACAAAACCCTCGGGCTCTTTGCCACTATCGTCGGCGCACTTTACGGCGGCGTGTTGATGCAGCGCCTGACCCTGTTCCGGGCGTTGCTGATCTTCGGCATTCTGCAGGGGGCGTCTAACGCGGGTTACTGGCTGCTGTCGATTACCGATAAACATATGATTAGCATGGCGGCAGCAGTGTTCTTTGAGAACCTGTGTGGCGGAATGGGTACCGCGGCGTTTGTCGCCCTGCTGATGACGCTCTGCAACAAGTCGTTTTCTGCAACGCAGTTCGCCCTGCTCTCGGCGCTTTCTGCCGTGGGCCGCGTATATGTGGGGCCGATTGCCGGTTGGTTTGTTGAAGCGCATGGTTGGCCAACGTTTTATCTCTTCTCCGTGGTTGCAGCCGTGCCAGGCATTTTATTGTTGCTGGTCTGCCGCCAGACGCTGGAATATACCCAGCGAACAGAACACTTTATGCCGCGAACGGAATATCAGCGCGCCTACCAGTTTGCGCTACGCCTGTTAATGGTGGGATGTCTGGCGCTGGGGTTATGGCTCGTGGTGCTCATCATCAATGCCACTACCCCCCTGGCGCTTCCTCTTGAAGCCCTTCTCCTTGATGTCGGCGCCCTGCTGGCGGTCGTCGGGATCCTGCTCGGTGGGTTGCTCGATTTTATGGCTCTGCGTAAAACGCAGACAACCTGAAGATAAAAGCGAAAGGTTATTTCCCGTTGTAATCACCGGCCGAAATTATAACGGTGAAATAACCGACAAACGCTAAAAAAAATATTTGTTGTTTTGTGCGGGATAGGATTCGGAAATTATTGGAGCCATTTCTTTCAGGCTATTTTTCATTAAACGATTCAGCTTGGGAAAGATTGAATTTTCGTTTTTTAATTGTCTTTTTATTGATAATTAATTGTTAATTTTTTGTTTATTTTTAACAATGGTTATACCAATTGCCCCTTTTAGGGTATGCTTGGGGGTCCTTTCGTTATAAAGCCCATGTCATGCGGCTTCGGTCATAAAAACCGACATAATTTGCAACACTTGTGACATGTGCGGCAGAACCCGGTAACACCTTCCTGACACAGGCCTAATGATGTTTACAGTAATGTAACCTTCCCGTAAAATGCCCCCACACTTTAAACGCCACCAGACTCCCGTGGAATTGAGGTCGTTAAATGAGACTCAGGAAATACAATAAAAGTTTGGGATGGTTGTCATTATTCGCAGGCACTGTATTACTCAGTGGCTGCGATTCTGCACTACTTGACCCCAAAGGACAGATTGGACTGGAACAACGTTCACTGATACTGACGGCATTTGGCCTGATGTTGATTGTGGTTATTCCAGCCATTTTGATGGCTGTTGGTTTCGCCTGGAAGTATCGTGCGAGCAATAAAGATGCGAAGTATAGCCCTAACTGGTCACACTCCAATAAAGTGGAAGCTGTGGTCTGGACGGTTCCTATTCTGATCATCCTGTTCCTCGCTGTGCTGACCTGGAAAACCACTCACGCACTTGAGCCAAGCAAACCGCTGGTTCACGATGAAAAACCAATTACCATCGAAGTGGTCTCCATGGACTGGAAATGGTTCTTCATCTATCCAGAGCAGGGCATTGCTACCGTGAATGAAATCGCCTTCCCGGCGAACACTCCGGTTCAGTTCAAAGTGACCTCCAACTCCGTAATGAACTCCTTCTTCATCCCACGTCTGGGTAGCCAGATTTACGCGATGGCTGGTATGCAGACCAACCTGCACCTGATCGCGAATGAAGCAGGCACCTATGATGGTATCTCCGCCAGCTATAGCGGCCCGGGCTTCTCAGGTATGAAGTTCAAAGCTATTGCGACGCCGGACCGTGCCGCTTTCGACCAGTGGGTTGCAAAAGCGAAGCAGTCTCCAAACACCATGTCTGACATGGCGGCGTTCGAAAAAGTGGCTGCACCTAGCGAATACAACAAGGTGGAGTACTTCTCTAACGTGAAACCTGATTTGTTCAAAGACGTTATTGGCAAATTTATGGATCACGGCAAGAGCATGGACATGACCCAGCCTGAAGGCGAGCATAGCGCGCACGAAGGTATGGAAGGCATGGACATGAGCCACGCGGAAACCGCTCACTAAGGGGCCGAGGAAGAAAATGTTCGGAAAATTGACACTGGATGCAGTGCCCTACCATGAACCGATTATCATGGTTACGGTGGCTGCCATTATCATCGGTGGCGCGGCCTTACTGGCCTTGATCACTTACTTCGGTAAGTGGAGCTACCTGTGGAACGAGTGGCTGACTTCGGTTGACCACAAAAAACTCGGTATCATGTACTGCATCGTCGGTATCGTCATGTTAATTCGTGGCTTTGCGGATGCGATCATGATGCGTAGCCAGCAGGCACTCGCGTCTGCGGGTGAAGCCGGCTTCCTGCCACCGCACCACTACGACCAGATCTTTACCGCTCACGGCGTTATCATGATCTTCTTCGTGGCGATGCCGCTGGTTATCGGTCTGATGAACGTTGTCGTTCCGCTGCAAATCGGCGCGCGCGACGTTGCGTTCCCGTTCCTGAACAACCTGAGCTTCTGGTTTACGGTTGTCGGCGTTATCCTGGTTAACCTGTCACTGGGCGTGGGCGAATTTGCTCAGACCGGCTGGCTGGCTTATCCACCGCTGTCAGGAATTGAGTACAGTCCGGGCGTTGGCGTTGACTACTGGATTTGGGCGCTTCAGCTCTCCGGTGTCGGTACCACCCTGACCGGTATCAACTTCTTCGTGACCATCCTGAAGATGCGTGCGCCTGGTATGACCATGTTCAAGATGCCGGTATTTACCTGGGCATCTCTGTGCGCCAACGTACTGATTATCGCATCCTTCCCAATTCTGACCGTCACCATCGCGCTGCTGACCCTGGACCGCTACCTGGGCACCCATTTCTTCACGAATGACATGGGTGGCAACATGATGATGTACATCAACCTGATTTGGGCCTGGGGTCACCCGGAAGTGTACATTCTGGTTCTGCCTGTCTTCGGTGTGTTCTCCGAAATCGCAGCAACCTTCTCGCGTAAACGTCTGTTTGGTTACACCTCTCTGGTGTGGGCAACCGTCTGTATTACCGTTCTGTCGTTCATCGTTTGGCTGCACCACTTCTTTACTATGGGTGCGGGCGCGAACGTAAACGCCTTCTTCGGTATTACCACCATGATTATCGCCATCCCTACCGGGGTGAAGATCTTCAACTGGCTGTTCACCATGTACCAGGGCCGTATCGTGTTCCACTCAGCGATGCTGTGGACCATCGGCTTCATCGTCACTTTCTCCGTAGGTGGGATGACCGGCGTACTGCTGGCGGTACCGGGTGCTGACTTCGTTCTGCACAACAGTCTGTTCCTGATTGCGCACTTCCATAACGTTATCATCGGTGGCGTGGTCTTCGGCTGCTTCGCTGGCGTAACCTACTGGTGGCCAAAAGCGTTCGGCTTCACGCTGAACGAGAAATGGGGTAAACGCGCGTTCTGGTTCTGGATCATTGGCTTCTTCGTAGCATTTATGCCGCTGTACGTGCTGGGCTTCATGGGTATGACCCGTCGTCTGAGCCAGCAGATCGATCCGCAGTTCCACCCAATGCTGATGGTTGCAGCGGGCGGTGCCGCGCTGATTGCCTGCGGTATTCTGTGCCAGCTGATTCAGTACTACGTGTCCATCCGTGACCGTAACCTGAACCGCGACCTGACCGGTGACCCATGGGGTGGCCGTACGCTGGAGTGGGCGACCTCTTCTCCACCTCCGTTCTATAACTTTGCCGTAGTGCCGCACATTCACGAACGTGATGCATTCTGGGAAATGAAAGAAAAAGGTGAAGCGTACAAGCAACCTGACCATTACGAAGAGATCCATATGCCGAAAAACAGCGCAGCGGGCATCGTGATTGCCGCTTTCGCAACGGTATTTGGTTTCGCAATGATCTGGCACATCTGGTGGATGGCGATTGTTGGCTTCGCTGGCATCGTAATCAGCTGGATTGTGAAGAGCTTTGACGAGGACGTGGACTACTACGTACCAGTCCGTGAAGTTGAAAAGCTGGAAAATCAGCATTTCGACGAGATTTCTAAAGCGGGGCTGAAAAATGGCAACTGATACTCTGGCGCACTCGACTGCCCACGCGCATGAACATGCGCACCACGATACAGGACCGACGAAAGTCTTCGGGTTCTGGATCTACCTGATGAGCGACTGCATTCTGTTCTGCTGTCTGTTCGCAACCTATGCCGTTCTGGTGAACGGCACAGCGGGCGGCCCGACCGGCAAGGACATTTTTGAACTGCCGTTCGTTCTGGTTGAAACCGCACTGCTGTTATTCAGCTCCATCACCTACGGCATGGCGGCAATCGCCATGTACAAAAACAACAAGAGCCAGGTTGTCTCCTGGCTGGCGTTGACCTGGTTGTTTGGTGCTGGATTCATCGGGATGGAAATCTATGAATTCCATCACCTGATTATGGAAGGCTTCGGGCCGGATCGCAGTGGCTTCCTGTCTGCGTTCTTCGCGCTGGTCGGTACCCACGGTCTGCACGTGACCTCCGGTCTGATCTGGATGGCGGTTCTGATGTTCCAGATCTCCCGTCGCGGCCTGACCAGCACTAACCGTACCCGTATCATGTGCCTGAGCCTGTTCTGGCACTTCCTGGACGTGGTGTGGATCTGTGTGTTCTCTGTTGTCTATCTGATGGGGGCGATGTAATGAGTCATTCAAACGATCATGGCGCTTCCCACGGTAGCGTAAAAACCTACATGACAGGTTTTATCCTGTCGATCATCCTGACGGTGATCCCGTTCTGGATGGTGATGAGCGGTTCTGCGTCTAAACCGGTTATTCTGGGTGCAATCCTGGTGACCGCGGTGATTCAGATTCTGGTGCATCTGGTTTGCTTCCTGCACATGAACACCAAGTCCGATGAAGGCTGGAACATGACGGCTTTCATCTTTACCGTGATTATCATCGCTATCCTGGTAGTCGGTTCCATCTGGATTATGTGGAACCTTAACTACAACATGATGGTTCACTAAGAGCGGCGAGTATGTTTAAGCAATACCTGCAAGTAACGAAACCAGGCATCATCTTTGGCAACCTGATCTCCGTGATCGGAGGGTTCCTGCTGGCCTCCAAAGGCAGCATTGATTACACCCTCTTTATCTACACGCTGGTCGGTGTGTCACTGGTTGTTGCGTCCGGTTGTGTATTTAACAACTACATCGACATGGATATCGACAAGAAGATGGAAAGGACCAAAAATCGGGTGCTGGTGAAAGGCCTGATCGCCCCTTCCGTCTCGCTGGTGTACGCCACCTTGCTGGGTATTGCTGGCTTTATGCTGCTGTGGTTTGGTGCTAACCCGCTGGCCTGCTGGCTGGGGGTGATGGGGTTCGTGGTGTATGTGGGCGTTTACAGCCTGTATATGAAGCGTCACTCCGTCTACGGCACGCTGATTGGTTCTCTCTCCGGCGCTGCGCCGCCGGTGATTGGCTACTGCGCCGTCACGAACGAGTTCGACAGCGGTGCGCTGATCCTGCTGGCTATCTTTAGCCTGTGGCAGATGCCGCACTCCTATGCCATCGCGATTTTCCGCTTTAAGGATTATCAGGCAGCGAACATTCCGGTTCTGCCGGTCGTGAAAGGTATTTCCGTTGCCAAGAACCACATCACGCTGTACATCATCGCCTTTGCCGTGGCAACGCTGATGCTCTCGCTGGGAGGTTACGCCGGGTATAAATATCTGGCGGTTGCCGCAGCGGTAAGCGTCTGGTGGCTCGGTATGGCCCTGCGCGGTTACAAAGTGGAAGATGACAAAGTCTGGGCGCGCAAACTGTTTGTGTTCTCGATTGTTGCCATCACCTCGCTGTCCGTGATGATGTCTGTGGACTTTATGGTGCCGGATTCGCATAACCTGCTGACTTACGTCTGGTAAGCCACAACAGGTGAATAAAGGGGTGCTTCGGCACCCTTTTTTATTCACTGAATCTATCAATAACGCATGTAATATTTGTTAAATAACCCTTTATTTACCCCGCCCCTTCCCCGCACTACACTATGGCCTGCTTTTGAATTGAGGTGGCAATGAACGATTATAAAATGACACCGGGCGAGCTGCGTGCGACCTGGGGTTTAGGGACTGTTTTCTCGCTACGGATGCTTGGCATGTTTATGGTCCTGCCTGTTCTGACCACGTACGGCATGGCATTGCAGGGCGCCAGCGAAGCGCTGATTGGCCTGGCGATTGGTATTTATGGTCTGGCTCAGGCGGTATTCCAGATCCCGTTTGGTCTGCTCTCTGACCGCGTCGGCCGCAAGCCGCTCATTGTCGGTGGTTTGCTGGTTTTTGTGCTCGGTAGCATCATCGCCGCCCTCTCCCACTCCATCTGGGGAATTATTCTTGGCCGCGCCCTGCAGGGCTCCGGCGCGATTGCCGCCGCCGTGATGGCGCTGCTGTCGGATTTAACCCGTGAACAGAACCGTACCAAAGCGATGGCATTTATCGGCGTGAGCTTTGGCGTCACGTTTGCGATTGCGATGGTGCTCGGCCCCATTATTACCCACACGCTTGGCCTGCACGCCCTGTTCTGGATGATTGCCGTGCTGGCGACCATCGGTATTGCCTTAACGCTGTGGGTGGTACCGGACAGCAAAAACCACGTCCTCAACCGTGAATCCGGGATGGTCAAAGGCTGCTTTAGCAAGGTACTGGTTGAGCCGCGCCTGTTGAAGCTTAACTTCGGCATTATGTGTCTGCACATTCTGCTGATGTCGACCTTTGTCGCCCTGCCCGGTCAACTGGCTGCCGCAGGTTTCCCGGCGGCAGAACACTGGAAAATCTATCTGGTGACGATGGTGATTTCGTTCGTCTCGGTGGTACCGTTTATTATCTATGCCGAAGTGAAGCGCAAAATGAAGCGCGTTTTCATTGGCTGTGTGGCGGTATTGCTGATTGCCGAGATCGTGCTCTGGGGCGCTGGCCCCCACTTCTGGGAACTGGTTGCCGGTGTGCAGCTCTTCTTCCTGGCGTTTAACCTGATGGAAGCCCTGCTGCCGTCACTAATCAGCAAAGAATCCCCTGCCGGTTATAAAGGCACGGCGATGGGGATTTACTCCACCAGCCAGTTCATCGGCGTGGCCATTGGCGGTGCCCTCGGCGGCTGGGTCGACGGCCTGTTTGATTCCCAAACCGTCTTCCTCGCAGGCGCACTGCTGGCGACGGTCTGGCTGCTGGTTGCCGGTACCATGAAAGAGCCGCGCTACGTCAGTAGCCTGCGGGTAGAAATTCCTGACGACGTTGAGATCAACGATGCGCTGAAACAGCGTCTTGCATCGACAGAGGGCGTGAGTGAAGTGCTTCTCGCGGCAGAAGAGCGCAGCGCGTATGTCAAAATAGACAGTAAGGTGACAAACCGCTTTGAAGTTGAACAGGCGCTGAAAGCCTGAAAAAAAGCCCGGTTAAACCGGGCTTTTTCGTTTTAATCGCGGAAGTTTTTAAACTGGAACGGTTGTCCCAGATCGCCGCCGCGCACCAGCGCCATGACGGACTGCAGATCATCACGGGATTTTCCGGTAACACGAATTTCTTCACCCTGGATCTGCGCCTGAACCTTCAGCTTGCTGTCTTTGATGAGCTTAACGATTTTCTTCTGAACCGCGCTCTCAATGCCCTGCTTCAGTTTGGCTTCAACAAACCAGGTTTTACCGCTGTGCACGAACTCTTCCGGTACATCCAGCGAGGTCCCTTCAATGCCGCGTTTTAACAGCTTGGCACGCAGAATATCGAGCAGCTGGTTGACCTGGAAATCAGATTCGCTCAGCACCTTAATGGTCTTATTGGCATCGTTCAGCTCAAACGAGGCTTCAACGCCACGAAAATCGAAACGTGACTCAACTTCGCGGGTTGCGTTTTCTACGCCGTTGCGAACTTCCTGGATATCAACTTCGGAAACAATATCGAAAGATGGCATCTTTTCTTCTCCCTTCATTTTTGTTGCGTTGCATAATACCCGCTACGAGGCATAACTCAACAGAAGCTTAGCTGACGGCGCTATACTTAGGCCGTAACACCTGGCGCAGTTGCAGGTGAGGAGGAACAATGAAAATTACAGTGCTCGGATGCGGAGCCCTTGGTCAACTCTGGCTGACCGCCCTATGCAAGCACGGACACGAAGTTCAGGGCTGGCTGCGCGTACCTCAGCCCTATTGCAGTGTAAACCTGATTGGTGAAGACGGAAGTATCTTTAACGAATCCCTCACCGCGAACGATCCTGATTTCCTGGCGCATAGCGACCTGCTGCTGGTGACGCTCAAAGCGTGGCAAGTTTCAGATGCGGTAAAAGCGCTGGCCGCCCAGCTTCCCCCCACGTCGCCCGTTTTATTGCTGCATAACGGCATGGGGACGATTGATGAACTGAAAAGCATTGTGCAGCCGCTGCTGATGGCCACCACCACGCACGCCGCACGCCGTGACGGCAATATCATTGTGCATGTCGCCAGCGGCGTCACGCATATTGGACCTGCCCGGGATCAGGACGGCGACTACAGTTATCTGGCAGACACCCTGCAAACGGTGCTTCCGGACGTGGCCTGGCACAACAATATCCGCCCTCAGCTGTGGCGTAAGCTGGCCGTTAACTGTGTGATTAATCCGCTGACGGCGCTGTGGGACTGCCCGAACGGGGAACTGAAGCACCATCCGCAGGAGGTTGCCACCCTCTGTGCTGAAGTCGCCTCGGTGATCGAGCGTGAAGGCTTACACACATCGGCGGATGATTTACGCTATTATGTCGAGCAGGTTATTGATAGTACGGCAGAAAATATCTCATCCATGTTGCAGGATGTTCGGGCGCTACGCCACACGGAAATCGACTACATCACTGGCTATCTGCTAAAACGCGCCCGCGCACACGGTATCACTGTGCCGGAAAACGCCCGCCTGTATGACCTGGTAAAACGTAAGGAGAGTGAATATGAGCGCGTCGGCACTTGTTTGCCTCGCCCCTGGTAGCGAAGAGACAGAAGCGGTCACCACCATCGATATCATGGTGCGTGGCGGCATTCAGGTCACCACCGCCAGCGTCGCCAGCGATGGCAACCTGGCTATTACCTGTTCCCGAGGAGTGAAACTCCTCGCGGATGCGCCACTGGTACAGGTGGCCGACGGGGACTATGACATCATCGTGCTGCCCGGCGGCCTGAAAGGGGCGGAGTATTTTCGCGACAGCACTCTGTTAGTCGAAACCGTCAGACAGTTTCATCTGTCGGGACGTATCGTTGCTGCCATTTGTGCCGCCGCCGGTACCGTGCTGGTTCCGCATAATATCTTTCCCATCGGTAACATGACCGGTTTCCCGGGGCTGAAAGAGACCATCCCGGAAGAGCAGTGGGTGGATAAACGCGTCGTCTGGGATCCGCGCGTCAACCTGCTCACCAGCCAGGGGCCAGGTACCGCGATAGACTTTGGCTTAAAGATTGTTGACCTGCTGGTCGGGCGAGAGAAAGCCTACGAAGTCGCCTCAACGCTGGTGATGGCGGCGGGGATTTATAACTACTATGAAGAGTAGTGCAAAGAAAAGCCGGGTGGCGGTAGGTAAAAGCAAAACGGCAACCTCAGGTTGCCGTTTTTAATGTTTGCGCCCTCTCCCCTTGGGAGAGGGTCGGGGTGAGGGCATCAAGCCACACACACCCCCGCAAAAAACTACGGACGATACACCTTCACATTCGCAAAGCCCTGCTCACGCAGGTACAGCGCCTGCAGGCGACTCATCACCCCACGCTCACACCACAGCAGGTATGTTTTGCTCTGGTCGAGGTCGCCAAATTTGGTGCTCAGCTTATAGAACGGCAGAGAAACCACTTCCACCCCTTCCACCTGTAGCGGCTTGTCGTCCTGCTCATCAACGGAGCGGATATCCAGAATCGCGTCGTTGGCACCGAAACCGCTCACGGTTTCAACTTCAACCACTTCCTGCTCGGTCTGCTGGGCAATCTCACGGATGTCGATGTTGGAGGCTTCTTCCACCACTTTATCAAGAATGCTGAAATCGAAGTGCTCTTCTTCCGCTTCGATCTTCGCTTTTACCGCTTTGACCGTCGGGCTCTTCGAAATCACGCCGCAGTACTCTGGCATGGTACGGGCAAAATCTTCAGTGCCGATTTCGCGCGCCAGATCGATGATGTGCTCTTTGTCGTGAGAGATCAGCGGACGCAGGATCAGGGTGTCAGAGACATTGTCGATGAGACGCAGGTTGGTCAGCGTCTGGCTGGAAACCTGACCCAGCGCTTCACCGGTGACCAGCGCCTGCACACCATAGCGTTCCGCTACTTTAGAGGCCGCACGCACCATCATACGCTTGAGGACCACGCCCATCTGGCCGTCATCCACTTTCTCCAGGATTTCGCCAACCACTGGCTCGAAGTTGATCGCCACAAAGCGCACGCGGTGCGAGCTGCCAAAGCGATTCCACAGATAGTGTGCCACCTGACGCACGCCGATTTCATGCGCCGCGCCGCCCAGATTAAAGAAGCAGTAATGCACACGGCAGCCGCGACGCATCAGCATGTAGCTGGAGACGCCAGAGTCGAAACCACCGGAGATCAGGGACAGGACATCTTCCTGGGTACCGATTGGGAAGCCGCCGATACCTTCGTAACGCCCTTTCACCAGCAGCAGGCGATCGTTTTCGATCTCCAGGTTCACGGTGACATCCGGGTTGGTCAGACGCACGCGCGCCGTTTCAACATGCTGGTTCAGACCGCCGCCAACGTAACGTTCCACCTCGATAGAGCTGAATTCGTGCTTGCCGCGACGCTTCACGCGCACGCAGAAGGTTTTGCCTTCGATCTGGTCGCGATACTGCACCAGCGCTTTTTCGAAGATGTCATGCAGGGAAGTGAACGGAACATCTTCCACTTCCAGAATATGGTGAATACCCGGAATACGGGTCAGCGCGTCGCGAATGTCCTGACGTTTGTTTTCATCTTTCGCGCGAACTTCAACGTGATCCCAGTGGCGCACCACGGCGAGGGTTTCGTCGTAGTGTTTTAAAACGTTACGAATGTTCCCGGTGAGAATTTTAATAAAGCGCAAACGCACAGATTGGCTTTTGATAGTGATTTCAGGGAACAATTTAATGATAAACTTCATGGCGGCAATGTTTCTTAGGCAAGCGTATTAAGGCTTGTAATGGAAAATAATATTACAGCCCACACCCGTGGCTGCATCCAGGCGCGCAAGTATACCACCATCGCGCCGTTCCTGTGCACATTGCGCGTTATTTGATAATTGCCCCGAGTCCGTTACCATGTCGGGGCTGAGAATATAAGAGTCAATTCACTATGCCGAAGAAGAACGACGCACCGGCCAGTTTTGAAACTGCGCTGAGTGAACTGGAGCAGATCGTCACCCGCCTTGAGAGCGGTGATTTACCGCTGGAAGAGGCGCTCAATGAATTCGAGCGTGGCGTGCAGCTGGCGCGCCAGGGGCAGGTTAAACTGCAGCAGGCCGAGCAGCGTGTGCAGATCCTGCTTTCCGATAGCGAAGACGCTAAGACAACGCCTTTCACACCGGACGCCGAGTAAATGGATTTTGCTAACGAGCTTCAGGCGCGAGTCATACGCGCCAACGACGCCCTGCGCCGTTTTATTGCGCCACAACCTTTTCAGAACACTCCACTGGTTGAGGCCATGCACTATGGCGCACTCTTGGGTGGAAAGCGCCTGCGCCCGTTCCTCGTCTACGCCACAGGCAATATGTTTGGTATCAGCGATACTACGCTGGACGCCCCGGCTGCCGCCGTTGAGTGCATCCATGCCTACTCGCTGATCCACGATGATTTACCGGCGATGGATGATGACGATCTGCGTCGCGGTCAGCCAACCTGCCATATTAAGTTTGGCGAAGCGAATGCCATCCTGGCGGGGGATGCCCTGCAAACGCTGGCATTCTCTATTCTGAGCGATGCGCCGATGGCAGAAGTCAGCGATCGCGACCGTCTGGCAATGGTTTCCGAGCTGGCGATGGCCAGCGGCGTTGCCGGCATGTGCGGTGGGCAAGCGCTGGATCTGGAGGCAGAAGGACGTCAGGTTAATCTGGAACAGCTGGAGCGTATTCACCGGCATAAAACGGGCGCACTCATCCGTGCCGCCGTACGCCTGGGCGCACTGAGCGCGGGTGAACAGGGGCGCAAAGCCCTGCCGATTCTGGACAGATACGCAGAAAGTATCGGTCTGGCGTTCCAGGTTCAGGATGACATTCTGGATGTGGTGGGCGATACTGCAACATTGGGTAAACGTCAGGGTGCGGATCAGCAGCTTGGCAAAAGTACCTACCCCGCCCTGCTGGGTCTTGAGCAAGCCCAGCGTAAAGCCCGGGATCTGATAGAGGAAGCCCGCCAGTCGCTGAATGAACTGGCCGCGCAGTCTCTCGATACCTCGGCACTGGAAGCGCTAGCGGACTATATAATCCAGCGTGATAAATAAACACACTATCTCGATGAGCCTTTGATGAGTTTTGATATTGCCAAATACCCGACACTGGCGTTAGTTGACTCCACCCAGGAGTTGCGTCTGTTGCCGAAAGAGAACCTGCCGAAGCTGTGCGACGAGCTGCGTCGCTATCTGCTCGACAGCGTAAGCCGCTCCAGCGGACATTTCGCCTCCGGGCTTGGCACGGTCGAGCTGACCGTTGCGCTGCACTACGTCTACAACACCCCGTTCGATCAGCTCATCTGGGACGTGGGCCATCAGGCCTATCCACATAAAATTCTGACGGGTCGTCGCGATCAAATTGGCACGATCCGCCAGAAAGGCGGCCTGCATCCGTTCCCGTGGCGCGGTGAGAGTGAGTACGATGTTTTAAGCGTCGGCCACTCCTCCACCTCCATCTCTGCGGGTATCGGTATTGCCGTGGCCGCCGAAAAAGAGAACAAGCAGCGCCGCACCGTCTGCGTGATCGGCGACGGAGCCATCACCGCCGGGATGGCCTTTGAGGCCATGAACCACGCGGGCGATATCAAGCCGGACATGCTGGTTATCCTGAACGATAACGAAATGTCGATTTCCGAGAACGTCGGCGCGCTGAACAACCATCTGGCACAGCTGCTCTCCGGCAAGCTTTACTCCACGCTGCGCGAAGGCGGCAAGAAAGTCTTCTCTGGCGTACCGCCAATCAAAGAGCTGCTCAAGCGTACCGAAGAACACATCAAAGGCATGGTCGTGCCGGGCACACTCTTTGAAGAGCTGGGCTTTAACTATATTGGCCCGGTTGATGGGCACGACGTGCTGGGGCTGGTCACCACGCTCAAGAACATGCGCGACCTGAAAGGCCCGCAGTTCCTGCATATCATGACGAAAAAAGGCCGTGGTTACGAACCGGCGGAAAAAGATCCGATCACTTTCCACGCGGTACCTAAATTCGATCCGACCAGCGGTTGTCTGCCAAAAAGCAGCGGCGGTATGCCGAGCTATTCCAAAATCTTCGGTGACTGGTTATGTGAAACCGCGGCGAAAGACAACAAGCTGATGGCGATCACCCCGGCTATGCGAGAAGGTTCCGGCATGGTCGAGTTCTCCAAAAAATACCCTGACCAGTATTTTGACGTGGCGATTGCCGAGCAGCACGCAGTCACCTTCGCGGCGGGTCTGGCGATTGGTGGATACAAACCGGTGGTGGCGATCTACTCCACCTTCCTGCAACGTGCCTACGATCAGGTCATCCATGACGTTGCCATCCAGAAGCTGCCGGTGCTGTTTGCTATCGACCGCGCAGGCATCGTGGGTGCTGACGGCCAGACGCACCAGGGTGCATTCGATCTTTCGTTCCTGCGCTGCATCCCGGACATGGTTATCATGACGCCAAGCGACGAAAACGAATGTCGTCAGATGCTGTATACCGGCTATCACTACCAGGATGGTCCAAGCGCGGTTCGCTATCCACGCGGTAACGCGGTGGGCGTTGAGCTGCAACCGCTGGAAAAACTGGCGATAGGTAAAGGTCTGGTGAAACGTCGCGGTGAGAAAGTGGCAATTCTGAACTTTGGTACCCTGATGCCAGAGGCCGCTAAGGTCGCTGAAGCGCTGAATGCCACTCTGGTGGATATGCGCTTCGTGAAACCGCTCGATGAATCCCTGATCCTGGAAATGGCAGAAACCCATGAGGTGCTGGTGACGCTGGAAGAAAACGCCATCATGGGCGGCGCGGGTAGCGGCGTGAACGAGGTGCTGATGGCGAACCGTAAAGCCGTTCCGGTACTGAACCTTGGTCTGCCGGATCACTTCATTCCGCAAGGTACTCAGGACGAAGCCCGCGCGGCAATTGGCCTGGACGCCGCAGGTATTGAAGCCAAAATTCGTAGCTGGCTTGCCTGATCCTTCCCCTTTTCCGCTCCTGCTATGCTTAAACGTATTGTTTAAAAAAGCAGGAGTGGAACCATGCAATACACGACATTAGGAAAAACGGATCTTAACGTTTCCCGACTTTGCCTGGGCTGTATGACCTTTGGCGAGCCTGACCGGGGTAATCACGCCTGGACGCTGCCCGAAGAGAGCAGCCGCCCTATCATCAAACGCGCCATTGAAGGTGGCATTAACTTCTTTGACACCGCCAACAGCTACTCCGACGGCAGCAGTGAAGAGATCGTTGGCCGAGCCCTGCGCGATTTTGCGCGTCGTGATGAAATCGTCGTCGCCACCAAGGTCTATTACCCGGTGGGCGATCTGGCTGAGGGCCTTTCTCGCGCCCAGATCCTGCGTTCCATTGACGACAGCCTTCGACGCCTGAACATGGACTATGTCGACCTGCTGCAAATTCACCGCTGGGATTACAATACTCCCATTGAAGAAACGCTTGAAGCGCTCAACGATGTGGTGAAAGCCGGTAAAGCGCGCTACATCGGCGCATCGTCTATGCACGCGTCGCAGTTTGCCCAGGCGCTGGCTCTGCAGGCGCAACATGGCTGGGCGCGTTTCGTCACCATGCAGGATCACTACAACCTGATCTATCGCGAAGAAGAACGCGAGATGCTACCGCTCTGCTATCAGGAAGGCGTGGCGGTGATCCCGTGGAGCCCGCTGGCACGTGGTCGCCTGACCCGTCCGTGGGGGGAAACCACGGCCCGCCTGGTATCGGATGAAGTAGGAAAAAATCTTTATTCCAGTACAGAAGCCAGCGATGCGTTAATTGCCGAACGGTTAGCCGGGATCGCCGACGATACCGGAGCCACCCGCGCCCAGGTCGCGCTGGCATGGCTGCTGGGTAAACGCGGCGTCGCGGCACCGATTATTGGCACTTCGCGGGAAGAGCAGCTTGATGAACTGCTGAATGCGGTGGATATCACGCTGACGCCGGAGCAGATTGCCGAGCTGGAGACACCGTATCAGCAGCATCCGGTGGTAGGGTTTAAGTAATCCCTCTCCCTAACCCTCAAATACGTAAGCCGGGTAAGGCGAAGCCGCCACCCGGCAGTACAGATCGCACAACATCACCCGAAGTGATCGTACCCTTTCCAGTCCAGCGTAACGGGCGCACCATCTTTCACAAACTTCAGCCCTTCACTCTCCGGCATGATCTGGCCGATGCAGGTAAATTTCGCGCCGAGATGCGCTAACGCCACGTCCAGCGTCCCACGGTTGAGCTCAGGCACGGTAAAGCACAGCTCATAATCTTCGCCGCCGGAGAGCGCCCAGCGCAGCGCCTGCTCAGGCTCGACGTGTCGAAGCAGCTGCTCTGATAGCGGGAACAGATCCAGGTCAACGCGCGCGCCGACACCGCTGGCCTTCAGAATATGACCGAGATCTGAAATTAACCCGTCCGAGAGGTCGATAGCCGAGCTTGCCCGTTCGCGTAGCGCCTGACCGTGAAGAATACGCGGCGTTGGCCGCAGATGGCGTTTGACCAGATACGCCGCGTCGTCAGTATCGTTCACGGTTAAGCGATCCAGAAGGATCGCCAGTCCCGCTGCGCTGTCGCCCGGCGTACCGGTGACGTAGATCCAGTCGCCAGGTTTCGCCCCGGAGCGTTTCAGCGCGCGTCCAGCCGGCACATAACCGTGGATCGCGAGCGTCATCGATAGCGGCCCCGCCGTGGTATCGCCGCCAATCAATTGCATGTCGTAGTAGTTAAGCTGCTCAAACAGAGCGTCACTAAAGGCTTCAAGCCAGGGTTCATCGACCTCTGGCAGCGTCAGGGCCAGCGTTAACCACGCCGGATCGGCCCCCATCGCGGCCAGATCGCTCACGTTGACCGCCAGCGCTTTATACGCCAGATCGGCAGGATCGATATCAGGTAAGAAATGGCGCCCGCACACTAAGGTGTCGGTGCTGATTGCCAGCGTCTGTTTTTCGGGAATATTGAGAAGTGCACAGTCATCGCCAATGCCGGTTTCAACATCAAGACGAGAGGTTCTGACACGGTCGAAATAACGGGCAATCAGGGAGAATTCGCCGCATGCCATACGTTATGCCTCAGCAAATAAAAGAAAAAACCGGAGCCGCACTGCCCGTCAGGCAATGCAGAGCTCCGGTTTGCGGATCACTTTTTGTGGGGACGGATCGCAGGTGCTGCTTTATCAAGAACGCCGTTTACAAACTTGTGGCTGTCTTCAGCGCCGAAGGTTTTCGCCAGTTCGATCGCTTCGTTGATGGCCACTTTGTACGGCACATCATCACGTTTAGACAGCTCAAACAGCGCAATGCGCAGCACTGCTTTTTCTACCTGACCCAGCTCTTCGAGCAGACGGGAGAGATAGGGTTTCATCAGACCATCGAGATACGCGCTATTAGTCGCCACTCCCGACAGCAGTTCACGGAAGTACAGAACGTCAACATCTTTCACGTCCTGTTCTGACAGGAACTGGTATTCAACATCAGCGATGTCGTTCTGGGACAACTGCCAGGAGTAAAGTGCCTGAACGGCACATTCACGGGCGCGGCGACGAGCAGCAGGTTTCACGGAATTCCCCTTACAAAAAAATCAGGCCTTGATGGCTTTCAATACATTGATCATTTCAAGCGCGGTCAGTGCAGCTTCTGCACCTTTGTTACCGGCTTTAGTGCCAGCACGTTCGATGGCTTGTTCAATACTTTCGGTGGTCAGCACGCCGAACGCGACAGGAATTTCAGCGTCCTGTGCAACGTGCGCCAGACCATTGCTTGCACCGCCCGCAACGTATTCGAAGTGCGCAGTGCCGCCACGAATAACGGTACCCAGCGCAATCACCGCGTCGTATTTACCGGTTTTCGCCAGCGCGCCCGCTGCCAGTGGCAGTTCGTAAGCACCTGGAACCCATACAACGGTAATGTTGTCATCTTTAACCTGGCCGATACGTTTCAGGGCGTCAACCGCACCTTCCAGCAGGCTATCGTTGATGAAGTTGTTGAAACGCGCAATGGTGATGGCGACGCGAGCGTCCGGGGTAGCTACAGCAGCTTCAATAATGTTCATACTCTTCCTTTACGGGTTCATTTGGCCCCGCAGGGGGGCGGATTTTATCATAATACTTTGCGCACTGCTTCCCTATTTCAGGAGCAATTACGCTGTCGTTAAATGGAGGCAAACATCCGGACCCACCGGACGAATCTCGCTAAATTTGAGTTGTGGTGCATCGGCCAGTTTTTCAAGGCCGGGCAGCACAAACAGGCCACGCGCGTCGCTACCCAGCAGTTTAGGCGCAACGTAGACAATCAGTTCATCGACCAGACCTGCCTGGAGCAGTGCGCCTGCCAGCGTCGGGCCGGCTTCCACCCAGATGCTGTTCACCTGCTGCTTACCCAGCAGCATCATCAGCACCACGAGATCCAGATGACCGTTGTGCTCCGGCACCATAATGCTGCGCACGCTTTCCGGCCAGTCGCGTGAATCTTCTTTTGTGCGGGCAATCCAGGTTTCACCGGGCTGCTGCACAATGCGGTGTTCAGGCGTGACGCGGTTCTGGCTATCAATGACAATACGCAGCGGCTGACGCAGGTTTTCCTGCGGATACAGCGCCTGGGTATCGGCATTCAGTTCGTTCCAGCGCACGGTCATGGCCGGATCGTCCGCGAGAACCGTTTCACTGCTGGTGAGGATAGCATGGCTTTGCGCACGCAGACGTTGCACATCGCGCCTTGCCTGCGGCGAGGTGATCCACTGACTTTCGCCGTTCGCCATCGCCGTGCGGCCATCCAGTGAGGCGCCCAGCTTGAGCTGAATATACGGGAACCCGGTACGCATACGCTTCAGGAAGCCTTTATTGAGAGCTTCCGCGTCCTGCATCATCAGGCCGTGGCTAACATCGATCCCTTCCTGCTGCAGACGGTACAGACCACGTCCAGCCACCTGGGGATTAGGATCCTGCATCGCAGCGACAACGCGCGACACTCCCGCCGCGATCAGCGCTTCACAGCATGGCGGTGTGCGCCCGTGATGGCTGCACGGCTCAAGCGTCACGTAGGCCGTCGCCCCGCGCGCTTTTTCCCCCGCCATACGCAGGGCATGCACCTCAGCATGGGGCTCGCCAGCGCGGTAGTGGAAACCTTCGCCCACGATCTCGCCATCTTTAACAATGACGCACCCGACGTTGGGGTTGGGATGGGTGGTAAATCGACCGCGCTGCGCCAGCTTCATGGCGCGCGCCATGTACATCTCATCCTGCATGGACTCAATCCTGTAAGCGGGCGATCTCTTCGCCAAACTCTTTGATATCTTCGAAACTGCGGTAGACAGAGGCGAAGCGGATATAGGCAACCTTATCGAGCTTTTTCAACTGCTCCATCACCAGATTGCCGATCATCTTGCTGGGCACTTCACGTTCACCCAGACCACGAAGGTAAGATTTAATGTGGTTTAACGCCATTTCGACGTCATCCGCGCTGACGGGGCGTTTCTCCAGCGCCTTAAGCATTCCGCTGCGCAGCTTCTCTTCGTTAAACGGCTCGCGCACGTCGTTACTTTTTACCACGCGCGGCATGACCAGCTCTGCCACCTCAAAGGTCGTGAAACGCTCGTTACATACCAGACACTGCCGACGGCGGCGTACGGAAGACCCTTCGCCCACAAGACGAGAATCGATGACTTTGGTATCCACAGCGGAGCAGAATGGGCAATGCATACGGTATCCCTGTTATCTGGTTAACTGACTTTCATTTTACCCTGAACTGGCCTGACAACAAAGGAAGAGCTTTTTGAGACAAAGGATCTATGTCTGTCGGGATGATGCTGGCTACCATTACGGTGATCCGTTATTTCAAGGAATTAAACGCAATGACAAGACGTTACCTGAAAATTCTGCTGGTGGGGAGCCTCTTCACCCTTAGTGCCTGTGCACAGCAAACCGAAGTCCGCCAGATGAAACAGAGCGTGAATACGCTCAATACGGCAATGGACAAACTGAACAAAGAGACCGTAAAGATCACCCAGCAAAACGCGCTGAATGCAAAATCCACCAGCGGAGTGTATTTGCTGCCGGGGGCCAACACCCCTGCCCGTCTCAACAGCCTGGTTGGCACGTTAAAAATGTCGCTGATGAATGTGGCGGCAAATGCGGATGGTACTCGCGCAACATTACGCATTCAGGGTGAGTCCAACGATCCGCTGCCAGCCTTTAGCGGCACCGTCGAGTGGGGCCAGATCCAGGGCACCACCGAGAATTACCAGGAGGTGAACGTGAAGAATCAGCTCTTCACCGCCCCGGCCAGTGTTTTAGCGCCGAGTGATGTGGATATTCCGCTGCAGTTAAGCGGCCTTACGCCCGATCAGTTAGGCTTTATCCGCATTCACGACATCCAACCCGCCGCACAGTAATCCCCCTCCTTTTGAGCGGAGTGAAATGTCACTCCGCTAACATTTACATTTCGTATGGATTGGCAACATAAATGATTGCCGCTACAATCCCGGCCGTTTAAAGTACGCAAACGTGAACGCAATCGATTACGCGTGTGAGAGATATGTGAAACAACACATATTTTTGTGAGCAAGGATTCCTATAATAGGCTCCGCAGAAACACGAAATATTTAGAAACGCAATTCGCGCATTTTTCACTCCCGGAAGGGAATTTCAATCAGTGGCATGATTATGAAAAAAACATTACTCGCAGCCGGCGCCGTGCTGGCATTGTCCTCCTCTTTCACTGTTAACGCAGCGGAAAACGATAAACCACAATACCTCTCCGACTGGTGGCACCAGAGCGTTAACGTGGTCGGCAGCTACCACACCCGTTTCGGACCTCAGATCCGTAACGATACCTACCTGGAGTACGAAGCGTTCGCCAAGAAAGACTGGTTTGATTTCTACGGCTATATGGATGCACCGGTCTTCTTCGGTGGTAACACCGACGCAAAAGGTATCTGGAACCACGGTTCCCCACTGTTCATGGAGATCGAACCGCGCTTCTCTATTGATAAACTGACTGGTACCAGCCTGGCGTTTGGTCCGTTCAAAGAGTGGTATTTCGCAAACAACTATATCTACGACATGGGCCGTAACAAGTCCGGTCGCCAGAGCACCTGGTATATGGGTCTGGGTACCGACATCTACACGGGCCTGCCAATGAGCCTGTCTCTGAACGTGTACGCTAAGTATCAATGGCAGAACTACGGTGCCGCGAACGAAAACGAGTGGGATGGTTACCGTTTCAAAGTGAAATACTTTGTGCCAATCACCCAGCTGTGGGGCGGCAACCTGAGCTATATCGGCTTCACCAACTTTGACTGGGGTTCCGATCTGGGCGACAACGACTTCCGCGATCTGAACGGTAAGAAAGCGCGCACCAACGACTCCATCGCCTCCAGCCACATCCTGGCGCTGAACTACGATCACTGGCACTACTCTGTTGTTGCGCGTTACTGGCACAACGGTGGACAGTGGAACGACGACGCCAGCCTGAACTTCGGCAACGGCGACTTCAGCGTCCGTTCTACCGGTTGGGGTGGTTACCTGGTAGTGGGTTACAACTTCTAATCGTGTGATTGTTGCCGGGTGGCGCTGACGCTTACCCGGCCTACAAAACCTGTGCGGGCTGCCTCTCCCCGTGACTTGTTACTGCTTCACCTTGCGCAAAAAATCCGCCAGCGATCGGTCTGCACTCTCACTAAAGCGTCTTTCCGTAAGGACAATTTTGAGGCATCTGTCGAGACGGAAACAGCGATAGTCATCGCGCAGTTCACACCATGACGCCAGTAACCAGCGTTCTCCCCAGAAAAACAGCCCCAGCGGCTGAACCTCACGCGTTGAAAATTGCCCCGCTTCGTCACGATAATGCAGCACGAGCACGCGCTGGGCCGAAATCGCCTGATGTATGACATCAAAATCACTGCGGGAGTGGCTTTTCATGCCAAAATCCGGGGCGTAGATCCGCGTCTGCTCTGCCTTTCGGCGGCTCTCTTCGGGCAGGATCGCGAGCACTTTCTCCTGTGCCGACTCCAGTTCGCGCGACAGCGACTCCCCGCCCCAGGTGGTAAGCAGGCGAATAGCCACGATCAGCGCCTCAGACTCCTTGTTTGTCAGCATCAGCGGCGGCAGGTCAAACCCCGACATCAGCCGGTAACCGCTCCCCGCTTCGCCCTCCACCGGCACGCCGGAAAGCGACAGGTCGCGGATATCGCGGTACACCGTGCGCTCAGAAACGCCCAGCCGGTCCGCAAGATGCGCTGCCGTTGTCAGACGTCGGCCCCGCAGGATCTGTACTATCTGAAACAAACGGTCAGCGCGTCGGGTCATTTTTGCTTACGCTCTCAGGCAGGTTGATGAAGGCCGACGCGATTACCTTCGCTGTCGGTAAATAAAGCAATAGTACCAATACCGCGCGGTAACTCCAGCGGGCCAAACACGCACTCGCCGCCCGCAGAGGCAATGCGATCGAGCGTAGCGGTCAGATTGTCAGTATGCAGGTAGATAATGGCCCCCTGCACCGAGGGAATAATCCCCTCAAATTTTGCCAGCGCGCCGCCGGTGGCCGGATCCTCATGCGGGAATACCGCCAGCTCGGCGCTGTCCATTTTCTCGCGCCTCAGTGAAATCTGCATCACTGGCTCATAAAATTTGATGGCGCGATCCATATCCGCGACCGGAATCTCAAACCAGTTAATCACACTTTTCATACATCCTCCTGCCTCTTGTTTGGGTTCAACAGGAGTCTACGACAGGGCTCCTGACAGCATACTGTCAGGAGTGTTTGTCAGGAGCAGATAAAAAAAATCCCGGTCAACAGACCGGGATTTCGATAACGCGATAAACGTCTTACGGCAGAATAGACGGCTGATCCGCCCCTTCTTTCTCGACTTTCTGCTGGAGCAGGTGCTCGCGCTTCATGCCAAGTTTCAGTGCCAGAGCGGACGCCACGTAGATTGACGACGCAGTACCGATAGACACACCGATCAGCATGGTCAGCGAGAAGCCTTCCAGCACCGGACCACCGAAGAGATACAGCATCAGGATCACCATCAAGGTTGTACCGGATGTGATCAAGGTACGGTGCAGCGTCTGGGTCAACGACACGTTAAAGATTTCGTACGGCGTACCGCGACGGATCTTACGGAAGTTTTCACGAATACGGTCAGATACCACGATACTGTCGTTCAGGGAGTAACCGATAACGGACATCAGGGATGCCACAATTGTCAGGTCAATCTCAATATGGAACAGAGACAGTACGCCCATGGTGATCACCACGTCGTGCGCCAGTGCGATAACCACACCCGCCGCCAGTCGCCACTCAAAGCGGAAACCGACGTACACCAGGATGGAGATCAGCGCCACCAGCAGCGCCATCGCACCGGTTTGCGCCAGGTCCGCACCCACGCTCGGGCCGACGAACTCAATACGCTTAACCGTGGCGTTCTGGCTGGTTGTTTCGTTAATCACGCTAACAACCTTGCTGCCCAGCTCCTGGCTGCCGTTGGCATCGTGTACCGGCGGCATACGCACCATGATGTCGCGGCTGCTGCCGAAGTTCTGCAGCAGCGGCTCTTCAAAGCCCGCTTTCTGCAGTGACTGACGCATCTGGTCCATATCGACCGGTTTTTCCAGGGTGATTTCAATCACCGTACCGCCGGTGAAATCCAGACCCCAGTTAAAGCCTTTTACGCCCATAACGACGATGGACAGAATCAGCAGTAAACCTGAAATGCCGAAGGCCCAGTAGTCCCAGCGCATAAAGTCCCAGACTTTACGGCCGTGGTTCAATTGTTCAACAGTATATTCCTGTGCCACAACGCACTCCTCAGATAGACAGCTTTTTGACGCGCTTGCCGCCGTACAGCAGGTTCACGATGGCACGGGTGCCGACAATAGCAGTAAACATTGACGTTGCAACACCGATACCGGTGGTAATCGCAAAGCCTTTGATTGCGCCAGTCCCCACTGCATACAGGATAAGAACCTTGATCAGTGTTGTTACGTTCGCATCGAAGATGGAGCTGAACGCGCCTTTATAGCCTTCATCAATCGCCTGCTGAACAGAGCGACCGTTGCTCAACTCTTCTTTGATACGTTCGTTAATCAGTACGTTGGCGTCGACCGCCACCGCAAGGGTCAGAACGATACCCGCAATCCCCGGCATGGTCAGCGTCGCCCCTGGCAGCAGGGACATAATGCCGATGATCAGCACCAGGTTCGCGATCAGCGCGGAGGTGGCAATCAGACCAAACTTCTTATAGAAGAAGATCATGAAGAGGATAGAGACCGCCAGACCGGCCAGACACGCTTCCAGGCCCTGCTGGATGTTTTGCATACCCAGAGTTGGACCAATGGTACGTTCTTCAACAATCTGAATTGGCGCAATCAGCGCACCGGCACGCAGCAGCAGAGAGAGCTGACGCGCTTCGTTCGGGTTGTTGATACCAGTGATACGGAAGCTGTTACCCAGACGAGACTGGATATTGGCGATGTTAATCACCTCTTCCTCTTTCACCAGCACCGCACGGCCGTTAGCGTCTTTCTTACCGCTGTCTTTGTACTCCACGAACAGGGTTGCCATCGGTTTACCGATGTTGTCCTTGGTGAAGTTAGACATGATGTTACCACCCGCGCTGTCCAGCGAGATGTTAACCTGCGGCTGGTTGTACTCGTCCTGGCTGGAGGTGGAGTCGGTGATATGGTCACCGGTCAGGATCACGCGTTTGTACAGCACAACAGGCTGACCTTCGCGGGTCTCTTTCACTTCCGAGTCACCCGGAATACGGCCAGAAGCGGCAGCAGACTGGTCAACGTTGGTGTTCACCAGACGGAATTCCAGCGTTGCAGTGGCGCCCAGAATCTCTTTCGCGCGCGCGGTGTCCTGAATACCCGGCAGTTCTACAACGATACGGTCAGCACCCTGACGCTGCACCAGCGGTTCAGCCACGCCCAGTTGGTTTACACGGTTGCGCAGAATGTTGATGTTCTGCTGAACGGCATATTCACGCGCTTCTTTCAGACGGGCGTCGGTCATTACCGCGCGCAGCTGGTTGCTGCCCTGAGCGGTGATCACCAGGTCACGGTGACGTTGGGTCAGGTAATCTACAGCCTGATCGCGCGCCGCACTGTCGCGGAACGTGATGCTCATACCGTAGTTATCTTCTTTACGAACGGTGGTATACGCGATGCCTTTTTCACGCAGATCGCTGCGCAGGCTATCGATATTCTGTTCCTGCAGTTTGCCCAGCGCGGTATCCATATCCACTTCCATCAGGAAGTGCACGCCGCCACGGAGGTCAAGACCGAGTTTCATTGGCTCTGCGCTCAGCGCAGCCAGCCAACGTGGGGTAGCAGGAGCAAGGTTAAGCGCCACGACGTATTTATCACCCAGCACGCCCATCAGCGCTTCACGAGCGCGGAGCTGCGTGTCGGTGGTGTCGAAGCGAGCAAGAATTGCGCCCTCTTCCAGAGCCACAGACTTAGCGGTAATTTTTTCTTCTTGTAACGTTTTCTGGACCTGGATCAGCGTTTGCTCACTGGCGGCGACACCGCGCGCGCCAGTGATTTGAACAGCCGGATCCTCACCATACAGGTTGGGAAGCGCGTACAGCAGGCCGACGAGAATCACGACGACCAGCATGATGTACTTCCACAAAGGATAACGGTTTAACACGGCAGTTCCCTTTGGGAAAAGTTGGGATTACAGCGCCTTCATGGTGCCTTTCGGCAGAACGGCAGCTACGAAGTCACGTTTGATAACCACTTCAGTGGTGTCGTTCAGGGCGATAGCAATGTAGCCACTTTCAGCCACTTTGGTTACGCGACCGACCAGGCCACCGTTAGTCAGGACTTCATCACCTTTCGCGATGGAGTCCATCAGCTTTTTGTGCTCTTTGGTACGCTTCTGCTGTGGGCGCAGGATCATGAAGTAGAAGATCAGACCGAACACAACCAGCATCAGAATCAGAGACATCGGGCTGCCCTGCGCTGGAGCACCTGTTGCCGCTACCGCATCAGAAATAAAAAAGCTCATTCAAATTCCCTCATTATTAATATTAATCAACGTTCAAAGGTGGAACGGTTCGACCCTGACGTTGGTAAAAATCGGTCACGAAGCTCTCTAATTTACCCTCTTCGATAGCCTTGCGTAAACCAGCCATTAAGCGCTGATAATAGCGAAGGTTATGAATGGTATTGAGACGCGCGCCCAAAATCTCATTGCAACGATCGAGATGATGCAAATACGCGCGAGAATAATTGCGACAGGTGTAGCAATCGCACTCGGCATCGAGCGGACTGGTGTCACTCTTATGCTTCGCGTTACGGATTTTCACCACGCCATCGGTAACAAACAGATGACCGTTACGTGCGTTACGGGTTGGCATGACGCAGTCGAACATATCGATGCCGCGGCGCACACCTTCAACCAGGTCTTCTGGCTTACCCACACCCATCAGGTAACGGGGTTTATCCGCCGGGATTTGCGGGCAGACATGTTCCAGAATACGGTGCATGTCTTTCTTCGGCTCACCCACAGCTAAACCGCCGACAGCGTAGCCATCAAAACCTATCTCTACCAGACCTTTAACAGAGATATCGCGTAAATCTTCGTAAACACTGCCCTGGATAATGCCGAACAGCGCATTTTTGTTCTGCAGGGAGTCAAAACGGTTGCGGCTACGCTTCGCCCAGCGCAGCGACATCTCCATGGAACGTTTAGCGTAATCCCAGTCCGCCGGGTATGGCGTACATTCGTCGAAGATCATCACGATGTCAGAGCCGAGATCGTACTGAATCTCCATAGACTTTTCAGGATCGAGGAAAATCGGATCGCCGTTGATCGGGTTACGGAAGTGGACGCCCTCCTCGGTGATCTTGCGAATATCACCCAGGCTGAAGACCTGGAAACCGCCAGAATCGGTCAGGATCGGGCCTTTCCACTGCATGAAGTCATGCAGATCGCCGTGAAGCTTCATGATCTCCTGACCAGGACGCAGCCACAGGTGGAAGGTATTACCGAGGATAATCTGGGCGCCAGTGGCTTCTACTTCTTCCGGCGTCATCCCTTTTACGGTGCCGTAAGTCCCCACAGGCATAAACGCGGGGGTTTCCACCACGCCGCGATCAAACACCAGGCGACCGCGACGCGCGCGGCCATCGGTGGTATCGAGTTCAAATTTCATTTTTATTCCTCTGTGCCAGAAAAACAGTCCAACACATTATTCCGGTGCCGCGGACTTATTCCCCGACACGCTCATTCAAAGCCAGCGGATTGTACGTGATAAACATCGCGTCCCCGTAGCTAAAAAAGCGATATTTTTGTTCTACCGCAGACTTGTATGCCGCCATGGTGTGCTGATACCCCGCAAAGGCGGAGACCAGCATAATCAGCGTTGATTCAGGCAGATGGAAATTGGTCACCAGTGCATCGATGACTTTGTACTGATAGCCCGGATAGATAAAGATCTGCGTATCGCCAAAGAATGGCTCGATCAGATCTTTTTGAGCCGCCTGGGCAGCGCTCTCCAGTGAACGTACGGAGGTGGTGCCTACCGCAACAACGCGGCTGCCGCGCGCTTTTGCCGCCAGAACCGCATCAACAACCTCCTGCGGCACTTCAGCATACTCAGAGTGCATGATGTGATCTTCAATGCTGTCTACCCGCACCGGCTGGAAGGTGCCCGCGCCGACGTGCAGCGTCACAAACGCCATCTCCACGCCTTTCGCGCGTAATTTTTCCAGCAGCGGTTCGTCAAAGTGCAGACCCGCCGTCGGCGCCGCTACCGCGCCAGGCTTCTGGCTGTAGACGGTCTGGTAGAGCTCACGATCGGCCTCTTCATCCGGGCGCTCAATGTACGGCGGCAAAGGCATGTGGCCGATGGCGTTGAGAATATCCAGCACCGTGCGCTCATCGTTGAACTCCACTTCAAACAGCGCGTCGTGGCGCGCGGTCATAGTTGCTTTGATGCTCTCGTCATCGCCCAGCAGCAGTTCGGCACCCGGTTTAGGTGCTTTAGAGGCGCGAATATGTGCCAGAATACGTTTATCATCGAGCATACGTTCGACCAGCACTTCAATCTTGCCGCCGCTGGCCTTGCGGCCAAACAGACGCGCCGGGATCACGCGGGTATTGTTAAAGACCAGCAGATCGCCAGGGTTGAGCTTGTCGAGCAGATCGGTGAAAGTACCGTGCGTCAGCTCGCCCGTTGGCCCGTCCAGTGACAGCAAGCGACAGCTACTGCGCTCAGGCATTGGATAGTGAGCAATCAGGGATTCAGGTAGTTCAAAGGAGAAATCGGCGACGCGCATGACGTATACTCGTGACTTAAAAACAGGCGGCATAGTCTAGTGCTCACACCCTTTTGCTGCAACAACTAGCCGCCCCCGGACAAATAAAACGCATGAATTTTCTCGCTCACCTGCACCTCGCTCACCTCGCTGACAGCTCCCTTTCCGGCAATTTGCTGGCCGATTTCGTCCGCGGCAACCCCGCCGAGACCTGGCCCGCTGAGGTTGTCGACGGGATTTTTATGCATCGTCGTATCGATGTCATGACGGATAATCTGCCAGAAGTAACCGAGGCCAAAGCGTGGTTTCGCCCCGAAACGCGCCGCGTTGCGCCAATCTCGCTTGATGTCATGTGGGACCATTTCCTGTCGCGCCACTGGGAGCAGCTGTCGCCGGAGATGCCATTGCCGGATTTTGTGCATTATGCTCACCAGCAGGTGTCGCTCATTCTGCCTGACTCGCCGCCGCGCTTTGTGAATCTGAATAATTACCTGTGGTCGGAACGCTGGCTGGAGCGCTATCGCGAGATGGACTTCATCCAGAATGTGTTAAATGGGATGGCGAGCCGCCGACCGCGGCTGGATGCACTACGCGACTCATGGCATGACCTGGACGAACATTACGATGCGCTGGAAACGCGTTTCTGGCAGTTTTACCCGCGAATGATGACGCAGGCGAAAAACAAACAGCTCTGACAGAATTCGCATTGATAGGTAAAAGCTGGCGGAACGATTGTCACCACCTCTTTGTCTTATCCATGAACACTCTCTATACTGGCTCGCGTTGCGTTCCAAATAACCTTAGTATCTACAGGAGAATCATATGGTTCTGGTAACTCGTCCGGCTCCGGATTTTACAGCTGCAGCAGTTCTGGGCAACGGTGAAATCGTTGAAAACTTCAACTTCAAACAGCACACCAACGGTAAAGCGACCGTTCTGTTCTTCTGGCCAATGGACTTCACTTTCGTTTGCCCGTCTGAGCTGATCGCGTTCGACAAACGTTATGAAGAATTCCAGAAGCGTGGCGTAGAAGTGGTTGGCGTCTCCTTCGACTCTGAGTTTGTACACAACGCATGGCGTAACACCCCTGTCGACAAAGGCGGCATCGGTGCGGTGAAATACGCAATGGTTGCGGACATCAAACGCGAAATCCAGCAGGCTTACGGTATCGAACATCCGGACGCTGGCGTTGCGCTGCGTGGCTCCTTCCTGATCGACGCAAACGGCATCGTGCGTCACCAGGTTGTGAACGATCTGCCGCTGGGTCGTAACATCGACGAAATGCTGCGTATGGTTGACGCGCTGCAGTTCCACGAAGAGCACGGTGAAGTGTGCCCGGCTCAGTGGGAAAAAGGTAAAGAAGGTATGTCTGCGTCCCCAGACGGCGTTGCGAAATACCTGTCCGAGAACGTATCCAGCCTGTAATCGGCACGGTTTACGAAAAAGGCCCGCTTATGCGGGCCTTTTTGTTATCACGCCGTCAGCCAACCCAGACGGAAGCAGAAATCGCCGGCAGGGAGAGGATCCCCTCCTGCACGCTCCCTTTCCCCTCTTTTAGCTGCCACGCGCTCACGTTAAGCAGCGGAGAGTCATCCAGCACCACTTCGCACGCCTCGCCCCGGTTGATGGCTACCAGCACGCGCTGCTGGTTATAGACGCGGACAAACACCACCACGTTGTCGTGGGCATAAACCACCTGACAACCACCGTAGCGCAGCGCCTGGCTCTGCTTACGCAGTTTCGCCAGCCGCTGATACAGGCTGAACAGCACGTTGTCCTGCTTCGCCGGATCCCATGGGAAGGTTTTGCGGCAGAACGGATCGTTGTTCCCGTCCAGCCCCACCTCATCGCCGTAATAGATGCACGGCACGCCCGGCCAGGTAAAGAGCCAGGTCACCGCCAGCGGCAGGCGCGCGATATCCTTACCGAGCAGGGATTTAAATCGCGCGGTGTCATGGCTGTCCAGCTGGTTAAACATCCGTAACTGCTGCTGATGCGAAAGACTGGCGCGGTAGTTATCCATCCACGCCATGCAGGTTTCCGCATCAATATGCTGCGGATCGTAGGAAATATCGGTGTTAGCAAGGAATCCCCACAGCGGGAAGGTAAAACCGCGATAGTTCATTGCCGCATCTTCCGCGTCCGCCTGCAGCCACTGGCGCGCATCGCCAAAATGTTCGCCAAACACGAACGCCTCCGGCTGCGCGGCTTTTGCTGCACGGGTGATCCCGGCGACGTGCTGAAGGTTATTACGCGCCCCGCCCGCTTCACCGAGCATATGCACCACGTCAAGACGCCAGCCATCCATATTCCATGGCTCACTCAACCAGTGGCGCACAATGCTGTTTTCACCGCCGTAAATCTCGTTCACCAGCGTTGGCGACTGGAAATCCAGCTTCGGCAGGCTCGGATAGCCCAGCCAGTCCAGCGCGCGACCCTCCTCGTTGAAGCTGTACCAGTCGCGCTGGGGTGAATCCGGGTTATGGCACGCCCCGCCCATCGACTGGTTATGACGGTCAAACCACGCGTGTGAGTCGCCGCTGTGGTTGAACACGCCGTCCAGAATCAGACGCATGCCCTCTTTTTGCGTATTTTTACGCAGACGAAGCAGCGCGTCATCACCGCCAAACTGCGGGTCAACGTGGCGATAATCGGCGGTATCGTATTTATGCACGCTCGGTGCTTTAAACACCGGGTTAAGGTAGAGCGCCGTCACGCCCAGCTTCTTCAGATACGGTAGCTTTTCGCTGATGCCGTCAAGATCGCCGCCGTAGAACGTCGAGCCGCCCGCCTGCGCGGTTAACGGCTCATCCCATTCTTTCAGGATAATGTCGTGTCCTGCGGCGTGGTGATAATAGACCTTATCCTGCCCGGCGGTGCGCGTTTCGCTGCGCGCAAAGCGATCCGGGAAGATCTGATAGAAGACCTGATCGTTAACCCACTGCGGGCCAGCGTCCGGGTAATCGACGGCAAACTGCTCCAGCCGCGCCGGAGGAAAACGGCTAAATCCCTGCGGGGTAAACCACAGCTGGCGGTTATTCCAGAGCAGCTTAAAACTATAGCGTCGGCGCGGCTGGCCGCTACGCAAGTCGATGTTTGCCCGCCATGCCGTTACGCCAGGCTGCGGCTGGCTGCGCTGCTTGTGCATTTTCAGCGTGGTTTCTTCATTATCGACTTCAGCGCGTAGCGTCACGCGTTCAGGCTGATTTTCCCCCGCCAGCCAGAGCGTAATCACAAGGTTGTCTTTGTTTTGCTTAACAAATGGGGCAACCGGAAGGTGCCAGGCGTTTAACATCACGAATCCCCTTTGATGAAATTGACGTCACCTTGCCACAGGGTGATTAAGGTTAGCTCACCATGACGTGATTTATTGGGGGAGGAGAAAGGAGGAGGAGACAAAATTCCCTCTCCCACAGGGAGAGGGCATAAAATATTACTGCGCCTGCGCCAGCTGACGGTCGCGGCGGCATTTAAACACCCAACCCACCAGCAGCAGTACGATCCACGCACAGCCTACGTAGAGGGAAATACGGGTATCAGGATGGTAGCCAATCAGGCCGATGATAAACACCAGGAAGATCAGCCCAACGACGGTCGTCGCTACCCCGCCTGGCACTTTAAACTTCAGCGCTTTTGCCTCCTCAGGGGACAGACGGCGGCGGAACGCAATCTGTGACAGCAGGATCATGATCCACACCCACACGGTCGCGAAGGTCGCCAGAGAAGCGATCACCAGGAAGACGTTTTCCGGCATGATGTAGTTCAGGTAGACCGACAGCAGCAGCGCAACGGTCATCACCATAACCGTCACCCACGGCGTGCCGCGACGGGAGGTTTTGGCAAAGACCTTTGGCGCACTGCCCTGCTCTGCCATGCCGTGCAGCATGCGGCCCACGCCAAAGACGTCACTGTTGATCGCTGACAGCGACGCGGTCAGGACCACAAAGTTCAGGATGCTGGCCGCAAAGGCGATGCCCATATGCTGGAAGGTCAGCACAAACGGGCTACCGTTGGTCCCCACCTGGTTCCACGGATAGATAGACATAATGACGAACAGCGTACCCACATAGAACACCAGAATACGCATCGGCACCGAGTTGATGGCGCGTGGAATGGATTTCTCCGGGTCTTTGGCTTCCCCGGCGGTGATCCCGATAATCTCAATCCCGCCGTAGGCAAACATCACCATCTGGAGCGACATCACCATGCCGAGCCAGCCGTTGCTGAAGAAGCCACCGTTGCTCCAGAGGTTATGAATACCGGTTGGCTGGCCCCCGTTACCGATCCCCCAGATGATGATGCCGAAACCGGCCACAATCATGATGATGATGGTGGCAACCTTGAAGAAGGAGAACCAGAACTCCAGTTCTCCAAAGACCTTCACGCTCATCAGGTTGACGGCGCAGATAATCAGCACCACGCTCAACACCCAAATCCAGTGCGGAACCGCCGGGAACCAGACGCCCATGTAGATGCCAAAGGCGGTGACGTCGGCAATGGCCACAATCAGAATTTCGAAGCAGTAGGTCCAGCCGGTGATAAACCCGGCCAGCGGGCCTAAATTCTCCTGCGCATAGCGCGAGAATGAACTGGCTGAAGGGTTATGAACCGACATCTCTCCCAGCGCACGCATGATGATATACGCCGCCACGCCGCCGATGATGTAGGCCAGCAGAACGCTTGGACCGGCCATTTTGATGGCATCTGCCGAGCCATAAAAAAGACCGGTACCGATAGCGGAGCCGAGCGCCATAAAGCGAATGTGGCGCGTGCTCAGTCCACGTTTGAGTTTGTTAGTGCTTTCCATTTAAATCTTGCCATTCAACACGAAAAAAACAAAAAACCACGGGGCCTTAAGCCCCGTGGTTAAACAGTTTGTTGCCGTTGATTAATGGGCGTTCGATGCGACCTGACGCCCTGCAGCACGGTCCCAGATAATGGCCAGAACCAGTGCAACAACGGTAGGCATCAGCCAGGCCAGACCTTGCTCAGACAGCGGCAGACGCTGTGTCCAGGCTGGCAGGATGTGAGCAAACGCTGATGCTTTAATCCCGTCAAGGATACCAAAAATCAGGCTGATAAACATGGCTGGCGCAATAATTCGCGAGGAGTTGTTCCACCACGGGCGCGTAAAGCTCAACACCACCAGCACGATACACGGCGGATAGATGGCCGTCAGCACCGGAATGGAGACCTGAATCAGATGGCTCAGACCGAGGTTAGACACCGCCATGGAGAAGATGCCGAGGATGAATACCAGCGTGCGGTAAGAGAGTGGCAGATACTGCGCAAAGAACTCCGCACAGGCACAGGTCAGGCCAACCGCCGTCACCAGACAGGCCAGGAAGATCAGGGCCGCCAGCAGCATGCTGCCCGCACCGCCAAAGGTGTGCTGGACGTAAGCGTGCAGAATTGCCGCACCATTCGCGTTCTGATCGACCAGCGTGGCGCTATCGGAACCCAGGCGGAACAGCGCCAGATAGAGCAGCGTCAGGCCCACACCGGCCATCAGACCAGCCCAGATGGTATAGCGGGTCAGCAGACGCGCTTCGGTTACGCCACGAGAACGGGCAGCGTTCACGATAACGATACCAAACACCATCGCGCCCAGCGTATCCATGGTCAGATAGCCGTTCACAAATCCGTTAGAGAAGGCCGCGTTTTGATAGGCATCCATCGCGCTGCTGATAGGACCCGCAGGCCAGATAATGGCCGCAACCGCCAGCACGATCAGCGCGATAATTTTGAGTGGAGCCAGGAAGTTACCCACGGTATCCAGCAGTTTTCCCGGATAGAGGGAGACCAGAATCACAATAGCGAAGTAAACCAGACTGTAGATAAACAGCGGCATCGCACCGTCACCGGTCAGTGGCGCAATCCCCACTTCGAAGGAGACTGTCGCGGTACGCGGGGTCGCAAACAGCGGGCCAACGGCCAGATAACACACCGTTGCCAGCAGGACGCCAGCCACTTTACCAATTGGGGTGCTGAGGCTATCAACGCCGCCGCCAACTTTCGCCAGCGCAACCACGGTCAACACCGGCAGGCCCACGGCAGTAATCAGGAAACCAAATGCTGCTGTCCAGACGTGTTCACCCGCCTGTAAGCCAACCATTGGGGGAAAAATGATGTTGCCTGCGCCAACGAACAGCGCAAATGTCATAAAGCCCAGCGCGATGATGTCACGCGATTTTAAGTGATGGGTCATAAAACCTTACTGCCTGTGGATGTGGTGTTGAATATATTGAGATTTTCGCCATCCCCAATGGGACGATACAGCGGAAATTTTGCTCAATTTCAGCGGGATATGCTCCCGTCCTGGCGTGGAGAAGAATAGTTTTTCGATTTACCACGCAAATACAGTCGGTCTGACAGTATCTGGGGGGCAATTTAAACGCTTATAACGTTTAAAGGCAAGGAGGGATCGTAAAACCAGAACAATATGCCAGCATGAAAATACCAACCAGAATAATTCGCTAATATCATGAAAAAGCCATGGCTAATCATGCGAACAAAAAAGCACCAGCCGTATAAAATTCATTCGCGTTTCGCTTTACTGCAAAGCAAACGGGCCAGCAATAGCTGGCCCGTGGAAAGGTAAAATGACACCCCCGCCGTCAGGCGATCTTTTTGGCAATTAATCGTTCCGGTATAACGAAACTGAAACGGGTTCCTTTGCCCAGCGTGCTTTGAATATCGAGGCGGCTTTCATGGTGATTCACCGCGTGCTTCACAATGGCCAGCCCCAGCCCGCTTCCCCCCGTTTGCCGGGAACGGGCTTTATCTACCCGGTAAAACCGCTCGGTCAGACGTGGAAGATGCTCAGGCGCAATGCCCGGCCCGTTATCCTCAACGCTAAACTCGGCACCCGTTGGTGTCTGCTGCCAGCGCACCATAATATCCGTTCCTTCCGGGGTATGATTAACCGCGTTATAGACCAGATTAGAGATAGCACTCCGCAGTTCATCCTCGCTCCCGAGCACCTTCAGACTGTTATCGACGTCAAAGGTCAGATGATGTTTTTTATGGCTTAAGGTTTGCGCTTCGCGCTCCACTACCCGCAGCATCATCGGTACGTCGATAGTGTCATTTAAGGCAAGTGTCGGAGCCGCCTCAATCTTCGACAGCGTCAGCAGCTGTTTCACCAGCCCTTCCATACGGTGCGTCTGCTCGCGCATGGTATGCAGCGCCTTCTCACGCGGCGCCCCTTCAAGCGTCTGCTCCTGCATCATCTCCAGATAGCCCTGCAGCACCGTCAGCGGCGTGCGCAGCTCGTGGCTCACGTTGGCGAAGAAGTTGCGTCGTGCCCCTTCCAGCTGGTGCATCTGGGTGACGTCGCGCGCCACCATCAGCCATTGCCGATCGCTGTAGGGCATTACACGTATTTCAAGATGGCGGCCATTGTTGAGCTTCAGATTATGCGGACGCGTGAAATCACGTTTTTTCAGATACTGCGTGAACTCCGGATAACGCAGAAGGTTGAGGATATTCTGGCCATTATCGTCCGGCCAGCGCAGGCCCAGCAACTGTTGGGCGAGACCGTTACACCAGAAGATTGTCCCCTCTTCCGTGGTCAGAATCACCGCATCCGGCAGCGATTCCGCACCGCTGCGAAAGCGTTTAATCAGGCTTCCCAGCTCGCGACGGCGCTTTTTATTACGCATCTGCATCTGGTGCAGGCCGTAAAGCAGAGGCTCCCAGCTCCCGCTTCCTGGGGGAGGCGTCATACTTCTGTCAACCCACAACCACCAGGAGAGGCGCAGTAAGTTCCAGAAATGCCAGATCAGCAGCCCGGTCACAGACGCCAGCAGAAACCACGGCAGGTATCCAAGAAAGGCCCCCAAAATGAAGGCCGGAATACAACATAAGATCAGTTCAAAGACGAGCCTTTTCCATGACAGACGTTCCAGCACGCGTCACACTCCTGTCATTGTTCAGAAACGGGTAGAAAAACGATAACCCGTGCCGCGGACCGTCTGTACCATGCGATCGTGGCCGCTCAGTTCCAGCGCTTTACGCAGGCGGCGGATATGTACGTCAACCGTCCGGTCTTCGACATACACGTTAGTTCCCCAGACGTTATTCAGCAACTGCTCGCGGCTGTAAACACGCTCCGGGTGAGTCATAAAGAAATGCAGGAGTTTGAATTCGGTAGGCCCCATGTCGAGGGGATTTTCGCCCGTCATAACACGGTGCGAGGTGGGATCAAGGCTCAGGCCCTGCATCTCAATGACCTCTTCCACCGCCATCGGTGAAATACGGCGCATCACAGCTTTAATACGGGCAACCAGCTCTTTCGGTGAGAAGGGTTTGGTAATGTAATCATCCGCGCCGGTCTCAAGGCCGCGCACGCGATCTTCCTCTTCACCGCGCGCGGTAAGCATGACAACGGGGATATCGCGGGTCATCGCTTCACGCTTGAGGTGTTTGATAAACTGCAGTCCGGAGCCGCCAGGCAACATCCAGTCAAGCAGGATCAGATCGGGCCAGGGTTCATTCAGCTGGTTCACCGCGCTGTCATAATCTTCCGCTTCGACCGGCTGGAAGCCATTTTGTTCGAGCACGAAGCACACCATTTCACGAATTGGAGCTTCATCTTCTACGACCAGAATACGTCTCGCCATACTTTGCCCTGTCTTATCTTATTTAAGTTACAAGTTTGTAATGCGGCGTCATTATGCGTCAGATTTATGACAGATTTATGAAAAACAGTACCACGTAAAATGGCAAACTGTTGTTTTATTACAGCGGTTATTTTCCAGCTTCTGAAAGTTTATAATCCCCCTTCCCTTTTTTTGCCACGGATTCGCTATGCGCATATTACACACCTCGGACTGGCATCTGGGTCAAAACTTTTACAGCAAAAGCCGGGCAGCGGAGCATGAAGCGTTCCTGAACTGGCTGCTGGACACGGCCCGATCGCACGAGGTGGACGCGATTATTGTCGCGGGTGACATTTTCGATACCGGTTCGCCGCCAAGCTATGCGCGTGAGCTCTACAACCGCTTCGTGGTAAATCTGCAACAAACCGGCTGTCATCTGGTGATTGTCGCCGGTAACCACGACTCCGTCGCAACGCTGAATGAATCCCGCGATATCCTGGCCTTCCTTAACACGACCGTGGTAGCCAGCGCCGGTCATGCGCCGCAGATCCTGAAAAAACGTGACGGTACACCGGGAGCGGTGCTGTGTCCGGTGCCCTTCCTGCGCCCACGCGATATCGTGCAAAGCCAGGCGGGGATGTCCGGCAGTGAAAAGCAGCAGCATCTGTTGCAGAGCATCACGGACTATTATCACCAGCAACATACCGACGCCTGCGCCCTGCGCGGCGAACAGGCCATTCCGGTGATTGCCACCGGGCATCTTACTACCGTCGGCGCCAGTAAAAGTGACGCGGTGCGTGACATCTATATTGGTACGCTGGACGCCTTCCCGGCGCAAAATTTCCCGCCAGCGGATTATATCGCGCTCGGGCATATTCACCGGGCGCAGGTCATCGGCGGCTGCGAGCACATTCGCTACTGCGGCTCGCCCATTGCGCTCAGTTTTGATGAGACCGGCAAAGCCAAATGTGTGCACCTGGTGAGCTTTAATGAGGGCAAACTCAGTGCCGTGGAGTCGCTGGAGGTCCCCGTCACCCAACCGCTGGCGGTGCTGAAGGGCGATCTGGCGGCGATTACCGCTCAGCTGGAGCAGTGGCGCGGTGTCGAGCAAAATCCGCCCATCTGGCTGGATATCGAAATCACGACCGACGACTACCTGCATGATATGCAGCGTAAAATTCAGGCGTTGACGGAAGATCTGCCCGTCGAGGTCTTACTGGTTCGCCGCAGCCGCGAACAGCGCGAGAAAATTCTGCTGGGTGCACAGCGTGAAACGCTCAGCGAACTGAGGGTGGAAGAGGTATTTGAACGCCGACTGTCGCAGGAAGAGATTGACGACACCACGCGCGCAAGGCTTAACGAGCTGTTCCTTCATACCCTGCACGCGCTCAGCGATGAGGAAGAAAACGCATGAAAATTCTGAGCCTGCGTCTGAAAAACCTCAACTCCCTTAAGGGCGAGTGGAAAATTGACTTTACCGCCGAGCCGTTTGCCAGCAACGGGCTGTTCGCCATTACCGGCGCGACCGGTGCCGGGAAAACGACCCTGCTCGACGCCATCTGTCTGGCCCTTTACCACGAAACGCCGCGTCTGCAAAAAGTCTCCCAGGCACAAAACGACCTGATGACCCGCGATACCGCCGAGTGCCTTGCCGAGGTGGAGTTTGAGGTAAAAGGCATAGCGTATCGTGCGTTCTGGAGCCAGAACCGCGCGCGCAATCAGCCAGACGGAAACCTGCAGGCACCGCGCGTTGAACTGGCGCGTTGTGAAGACGGTAAAATTCTGGCAGATAAAGTGACGGACAAACTGGAGCAAACCGCCGCGCTCACCGGGCTGGATTATAGCCGTTTTACCCGTTCAATGTTGCTCTCCCAGGGGCAGTTTGCCGCCTTCCTCAACGCTAAACCGGGCGATCGCGCCGAACTGCTGGAAGAGCTGACCGGCACCGAGATCTACGGTCAGATCTCAACGATGGTGTTCGAGAAACATAAGGCCGCCCGTAACGCGCTTGAGATGTGCGAGGCGCAGGCCGCAGGCGTGGTGTTACTGAGCGAAGCGCAACAGCAGCAGTTACAGCAGAGTTTGCAGGCACTTACTGACGAAGAGAAAACCCTGCTGACTCAGCAGCAGAACCAACAGCGCGATTTTCAGTGGCTGACGCGCAACGACGAGCTTATTCGAGAGCAGCAGCGGGTTATGCTCCTGCAACAACAGGCGCAGCAGGCGCTGACCGACGCCGCGCCTGAGCTGGCCAAGCTCCAGATTGCGCAGCCCGCCGCCCAGCTTCGCCCCCTGTGGGATAGCCAGCAAGAACAAACCACGCGCCTCGCGCAGACAAAGCAGCGCATTGTCGAAGTAAATACTCGCTTACAGGCCAAAGCCGCGCAGCGCTCACGCATCCGTCATACGGCGCTGCGTACCCATGCGCAATTGCAGAGTGACCTTACGATCCAGGCAACATGGCTGGCGGAGCATGAACGTTACCGCGTGTGGGGCCAGGAGATTGCTGGCTGGCGCGCCCATTTTGCGCAGTTGAACCGCGATAAACATCAGATTGCCACGCTTGCAGCCCGTATTGTTGAATTACGTCAGAAGCTCGCCGGGATGCCGGAACCCCCCCTGACGCTGACGGCGGATGACGTGGCAGCGGCAATGGAGCAACAGTCCCGGTCACGCCCTTTACGCCAGCGCCTGACCTCGCTTCATGCCCGCTATCAGCCGCTGCAAAAACGGCTGCAAGAGAACGCAGATACCCGGCAAAAAGCGCAGTCCGAGCAGGTAAAACTCAATGAAACGCTGACGCTGCGCCGCCAGCAGTACAAAGAAAAAAACCAGCATTATGTCGATTTGAAAGCATTGTGTGAAAGCGAAGCGACGATCAAAAAGCTGGAAAGCTACCGCTCGCAGCTTGAGGCCGGAAAACCCTGCCCACTGTGCGGCTCCAGTGAACATCCCGCCATTGAGACGTATCAGGCGCTTGAACTCACCGATAACCAGCGGCGCCGGGACGCGCTGGAAAAAGAGGTCGCCGCGCTTAAAGAGGAAGGTCTGCTGGTGCTGGGACAGGTCAATGCCCTGACACAGCAGATCCAGCGAGCAACAGACGAAGCGCAGACGCTCTCTCAGGAAGAGCAAGCACTCACTAAAGAGTGGCAGGAGGTCTGCGCCGACCTGAATATCTCATTGAATATTCAGGAAGATATCGCCCCATGGATGAACGAACAGGAACAGTACGAACGTCAGCTCTATCAGCTCAGCCAGCGCCTGACGCTGCAAAACCAGCTTAACGAACAGCAAGCGCAGGAGCGTCAGTACCAGCAGCAGCTGTCGGCTACGCGTCAGGCACTGGAAAACGCCCTGCTCGCGCTGTCGCTGCATGTTCCTGAAGAGGGGGAAGAGACCGCCTGGCTGTACGCCCGGGAAACGGAATTCAACCTGTGGCAGGAAAAACAGACGCAGCATGCTGCGATTCAGGAGCGCATTAATACCCTGAAACCGCTGCTCGACACGCTTCCGGCAGGCGATGACACCGAGGCAGAACCGGCCATTCCTGAGAACTGGCGCGAGATCCATGACGAATGCCTGTCCCTGCAAAGCCAGCTTGCCACCCTGCAGCAGCAGGAGAGTCTGGAAAGCGAGCGGCTACAGCACGCCACAGCGCAATTTGCCACCGCGCTGGCGGCAAGCTGCTTCGCCGATCGCGAGGCCTTTCTCGCCGCGCTGCTGGATGAGGAGACCATCCGCCGTCTTGAACAACGCAAGCAGACGCTGGAGAGCCAGCTTCAGCAGGCAATTGCGCTTAGCGGGCAGGCTGAACAGCAGCTACAGGCCCACCAGCATCAGCGACCGGAAGGGCTGGACGCCGACGCGCAAACCCTGCATGCGCAGCTACAGCAGTTGGCGCAGCAGCTTCGCGAGAACACCACTCATCAGGGGGAGATCCGCCAGCAGCTTAAGCAGGACAGCGATAACCGCCAGCACCAGCTGGCGCTGATGCAGCAAATTGACGAGGCCTCACGTCTGGCCGAGGACTGGGGTTATCTGAATGCGCTGATAGGCTCCAGCACCGGCGACAAGTTCCGTAAATTCGCCCAGGGTCTGACGCTGGATAATCTGGTCTGGCTCGCTAACCAGCAGCTTAACCGCCTGCACGGGCGCTATCTGCTGCAGCGTAAAGTCAGCGACGCACTGGAGCTGGAGGTGGTCGATACCTGGCAGGCCGATGCCGTACGCGATACCCGCACGCTTTCTGGCGGCGAAAGCTTCCTCGTCAGTCTGGCGCTGGCGCTGGCACTTTCCGACCTGGTGAGCCACAAAACGCGAATCGATTCGCTGTTCCTGGATGAAGGTTTCGGCACGCTCGACAGCGAGACGCTGGACACCGCGCTGGATGCGCTCGACGCGCTGAATGCCACCGGGAAAACCATCGGCGTAATAAGCCACGTCGAGGCTATGAAGGAGCGTATTCCGGTGCAAATCAAAGTGAAGAAGATTAATGGACTGGGGTATAGCAGGCTGGATAAGGAGTTTGCGGTGCAGTGAAAGGCGGATCGGCGCGGTCTGGTGCCCTCACCCTGGCCCTCTCCCACAGGG
>NZ_JALW01000054.1:0-43133 GCF_000710795.1 Enterobacter sp. T1-1
TTTAATTTATCCTTATCAAATTCCTTTTGCGCCTCGTACCAGTCCTGACCATTTTCATCTTTTAAGAAAGAAACACCCAATGATAATAACTCCGCCACATCACTATTATCATCAGGCACATATGCCGTTAGATTTTTTAAAATAAACATAATATTTCCCTATGCTGAGATTGCTGTATACCAGACACCGTTAATGAGGTATTGCACAGCGCGATAATAGATATTCAGGTTAACGGTGTAGTTAGCAGAACCATAGATGCCCGTTAAAACGATGCCATTCCCGAAGCTCAAATCTCTGTTACCTATCTGACCGGTACTTGTTACGCTTCCCAGCCTGACTTGAGTCACATAGCGACCGTTACTTTCGGCTTTGGTATACGCTTCACCTGATGGGGTGTAACTTCCTTTTGGCTGAAAACGCGCGTCACTTTCAGTCTTAGTGTAAGCGCCTGTTTTTGCCATATACCCGGCGTCAGACTGCGTTTTGGTATAGTAACGACCATCAAAACTAGCGTAATTAGCCAGAGTCAGTTTATTCATGACTATATCGCCAGACGCAAGATTGACAGTAAAAGGACGAAGGTTATTAAAGCCACCGAGCGGATTACCTGAATCAGTTAGCAACAGGTAAATATTAGCCCCATCATTGCGCCAGATAGCTCCGTAACTCCCATAAGCCATACGAAAAGCATTCGCGCTTTTAGAAATAACCTCACCTGTTGACGTCACCCCACGCTGAAAATTGGCAATACCATTAAAGTCAAACGACACAGAACCATCGTCATTGCGTTGTGAATAAAAATGGTATCCCGACGAATCTTTGAACTCTATCACCGTCGGTCTGCCATTGGCTCCCCAGAGGTTTATAAGTCCATTTAGCGTCGAGGTATTAGAAGAACTAATTTCCATGACGCGTGAATTTCCTGTCCTCACGCTCCCGGTTACTACAACATTACCTGTAACTGTCCCGCCAGTTACCGCCAAAGCACCAATATCTTCAGGTGATGGTTTATTAGCCGCGTCATACTGCTTTGTCCAGGCTGACCACGTGCCGCTGTACAGCGTACGGATGTAGGAGCGAGAATTGTTGTAAACACGGTATATCTGCGTGATACCCGCGTGCTTATAGACTTCCAGCGAACCTGCATTAGCCTCTGGATAATTTTTCCCTGTTGCTGCCTGCGCGTTTGCTGGCTGGTAATACAGCCCCGGTGTCGTGTAGGCGTTCAGGTCGGCGGCGTTTCCAATGCCAACAGTCTGACCGTTAAAAATATCTTGCGCCGTAATGCTGATATCAGAAGTCAGCGCACGGCCGTTTACCTTACGCACTGACGGCACGCGTCCGTTTGCATTGTCATTCGCGGCCTTAACGGCTTTCGGTGTCGCCGCCAGTGCCTCAGACGTGCTGTCGGTTGCGCTACTGAGCTGGACAATACCCTTTTGCGCAGTGGTGGCGTCCTGAGCTGTATATTTTCCTTTTGCAAGTTCATACGCCGCCTTTACCGCTTTCGGCGTCGCTGCGACGCTCTCAGACGCGCTGTCGGTCGCGCTGCTTAGCTGGACGATGCCCTTTTGCGCCGTGGTGGCGTCCTGAGCCGTATATTTCCCTTTCGCAAGGTCATACGCTGCCTTAACGGCTTTGGGCGTCGCTGCGACGGTCTCAGACGCGCTGTCGGTTGCGTTGCTTAACTGTGTGAAACCCTTTGCCGTTAGCGTGGCGTCAGGATGGCGGCGGGACTGCTCGTGCTCCGCGAGCTTATCGTCGACATAGTCCTGTGTGGCCATCACCGTTGAGGTATCAATCGTCAGCTCGACTGACTCGATGTCGCTCACCATGATAACCATGCGCACGGTCTGCGCGCGCCCTGACCCCTCTGCGAGCGCGGGCTTGTAGCTTTCGGCCATATTCCCGACCGCAATCAGCGTGCCGGTGTCATCGTAGAGCCCGAGCTCACGCATCCAGAAACCGCCGGTCTCAGGCGGGATAAGCAGCTCCGCCACGACATAATTTTTATTCTTTTTGTCCTGGCTGATTTTGTTCAGCGCGTGACGCCAGACCTCTTTGACGAGCTTTGTCTGGTTCGGGTCAGGTGTAGGCAGCGTACCGCCACCATCACCGACGGCCATCGCCGTCAGGTTCACTTTTTTTCCGCCGGGGATGGTCGCTGCAGCCAGCTTGATTGCACCGGCTTTGGTGATGACCGTTTTGTATTTCACTGTCATTGTGCTCTCACTTATCCGGGGTAAACCGTGATGATGTCGCCGTCATAGCTCAGGGCGCCGGTGTAGAGGTAGCCGGGGATGTCCTGAATAATATTGAGGCCGATAAGATGGCGGCTGGCTGGCTTTGCATCAGCAATAAGCCGCTCCATTTCGTAATACATTTCCTCGGTGATGCCGGTTTCTAACACACCGATATCGAGGCGAAACGTGCCGGGCGGGTCACTGGTTTCCCACCACTCAGTCACGTTTATCAGGTAGCCGAGCGGCTCCACCACGCGACGCACTGCACCAATCGTGCCTTTGTGCGCATGAATAAACCACGCCGCGCGGATCACTTCCCTTTTTGTGGTCTCCGGCCAGCTCTCATCCCACCGGTCAACGGAAAACGCCCACGCAAGCCACGGCAGCAGGTTTGCCGGGCAGTCGTCAGGGCTCCAGAGTCGGCGCAGGGGAACGGGGGTGTTTTCAATCTCAGCGCAGGCGCGCGCCGCCGCCACCTCAAGCGGTGAGGAGCCCACCGGTAACAGTCGGGTATTACTCATCGTTGCCCCCGATGGTCACGCTGTACTCGGTGCACCATGACGCCTGAGTCTCATCGAGCACGATATCGGCCACTGGCGCGGCCAGCTCGACGCGCTGCACGCCCTCGACGTGGAGCGCGGCATAAATGGCTGATTTGCGGATGTCACGACCGAGGCGGTGCTGCGCGGTGATATACGCTTGCAGCTTTGCTTTTGCCGCACTGAGCACCGGCTCACTTTCGGGACCGGGATACAGGTAAAGCGACGCGGTAATTTTATAGTCGACGATGTTCGCTGACTGCACGGTCACGCGGTCGGCCACCGGTCGGACGTCCTCGTCATTCAGCGCAGTGCGCACGATGGCGAGAAGCTCGTCAGAGGCGACACCATTATTTTCGCGGGAAAGCACCGAGACCGTCACACACGCTGGCTCAGGACTGATGACCGAAATATCCGCGACCCGCCCGTCGGCGCTGCGGCCATGAAACTGATATGCACCGGTTGAGCCTGCGGTACTCAGCCCCTCAAAAGCCTGTTGAATGCGCAGACGGTAGTCGGTGTCCGACTCCATTACGGCTGGTGTCGGCGGAAATGTGGTGTCGTCTGCAGGCGTGATGACGAGGCGCTCAACGTTGTAATTCCCGCCAATCTGGTCGAGGTCGCTGTCAGCAGCGTAAGCCAGCATGACGGCACGCGCGGCCTCGTTGACGCGCTGTCGCCAGATAACTTCCCGATAGGCGTTTTCCTCCAGCAACTTAACAATCGGCTCTGATTCAAGCATCAGCGTGCGCGCGACGGCCTCCTGCTGTTCCTCGGGGTATAACGAGACGAGCGTCGCCTTTCGTTCGCTCAGGATGGTTTCATAGTCCAGCACTTCCACGACATCAGGCGCGGCGAGCTGGTTCAGGTCAACAATTGCCATAGCGTTTAACTCAGTGGAATGGTGAGGGAAAAGGATTGTCCGCCGGTCGAGCGCGTGCCGGTGATATCGACATACAGCCCGCCGTCGGTCTCTGACCGTTCAAAAGTGATGGTCGTCAGGCTGATGCGCGGCTCCCACTTCTGGATCGCGGAATAACACGCGGCCATAATCTGCAGCCGTAGCGCCGGGCTCTGAGGCTGGTCAATCAGCGCTGACATAAGGGATCCGTATTCACGGCGCATGACACGCGAGCCAACCGGCGTGACCAGTATGTCGCGCACGCTCTGCCTGATATGTTCGGCCTCAGAAACACTGAGCCCGGTCTGGCTGTTCATACCGAGATAACGCACCGTCATTGTGTCCCCTTAGTCCAGCTCCCGCCGCTCTGTACGTTGCCGTGCGCGTGGTCATCAACCTGCACGCCGTTGCTGATAAATTTCCCGCCGGTGTGCTCGATGTTCCCGGTCATCTTCCCGCCTTTCTGCACTTCCAGCGTGCCGGTGGTCAGCTTGTTGGTGCATACCACCTCGGGTGTATCGAGCGTGATGCTGGTCGAGGCTTTCACCAGAACCACCGGCACGGTGGCCGTGATGGAATCCGACGCGGTGACGTCGGCAGTTTTGATCCCTGACACGGTAAGCGCGCCGCTTTCTGGTTCGTATTCGATAACAGCGCCATCAGGAAATGACACATGGAACGCATCGGGTGAGGCCGACGGTGCGGGATGGTCATCAGAAAAAATGCCCGGCAGCACAAAGGCCGTATCGAGCTCGCCACCGATGGCCAGCAATAACACCTGCTCACCGACCGAGGGAGCCCACCACACGCGAGAACGACCGGCGCGACAGGTTAGCCAGTTTAGCCAGGTGGTTTCCATGCCGCCGGTCTGGACACGACAAAGCCCCTCGTCGTGGTCGACGTCGGTCACGATGCCGGTGCGGATAAGGTTGCGGATCGCGCGTGCGATTTCCTGCAGAGAATTTAGATTATTCATGGGGAAAGGATGCTGCCGGGCGAGGCCAGCGGCAATGGAACGGTGTTTTGTGGTGGATACAACAACACCCTCAAAAGTTCATGTTCCATGATGCTTTGAAAATCTTTGATTGAGAAATGTTGAAAATTTGAAAACCTTTAACTTTTCCTATTTAATCTGAAGATATTGATTCAAACATAAGGAATTGAGATGTACTTTTATAAATACTTCAAGGCCGACAATTTAAACTTTTCAATGCTCCGTCATGGTGAGGTTTTCTTTGCATCACCAAAAGAACTAAACGACATACATGAATGTAAACCGCAATTCACATTTAATGCAAACCGTGAAGTATGGTCAAGATTCATCGAGGAGATTCTTTTTAGAATCTGCATCCAACTAAATTTAAAACCAGAATCCCAGCTAGCTTATGAAATACTCTCATTTAAAAAAGATGTTTTAGCCGATCTTCTAAACAAAAAAAAGGCATTATCACTAAAATATGAAGAGACAATCAGCAAAATCACAGATGCCTTTGGCAAAAAGGCTTTCGCAGAATTAAGTTACAATGATGCAACTAATGCTATGCACGCGCTTAACTTATATTTGCAAAATGAATTAGACACAAAATTAAATGACACATTATATATAACATCCTTTTCGAAGAGCGCCACCATTTTAACGATGTGGGGTCTTTATAGTAATGCTGAAAAAGGTTTCGCCATCATTTACGAGTCAACCGATGGAACTATCAACCTCGAAAGCAATATAGAAATCTTTCCTTCTTTTACTAAGCTTTCCGATTCATCCTCATTATTCGGAACGTCTAAGCTAGGCACAGCACAACTCCTTGAGGTGGATTACAAGAACAAACCAGTTAGAGCAAATGGTTTTAGAAAGCTTGTCCCTACCTTCGCTTTCAGTGACCAAGAGGATTTTTACGATTGCGGCGAAATTCTCCTGTCAGATTTACCGAAATACAACGAAAATCACATCGGACGTGTAAAATACACTGACTGGAAATATGAAAAAGAGTTAAGGCTACACTTACCTGTTTTTGACGAACTACCTTCAGCGCTTCGAAGCATAAAAATATCAAAACATCACATAAAAGGAATTATCTTTGGGTCAAAAACAAATGAGGATGATAAGGAAAAAATCCTCGCCGCTTGTTATCATTTAAAAAAAGCGCAACCACCCGAAAGTGATATATATATTTTTCAGGCAAAAAGCATGCCCGGTCAATATAAAATTATAGTTACACCCCTAGGAAGAGTTTGTGACATTCATGGTAGATGGCTTCCTTTTATAAACGAAGTTGAATGGAATGACCAAATCCGTTCAGAAGAATTAAAGAAAATATTAGAAGCAATCAATGCAAGTTAATAATTGCACGTTCTGCAGCCCCTAATATCAAGGGGCTTTTATCTTAACCATTTTTAAAATGATTTATTATCATTGCCTCCATCAATTCTTTATCATTCTGGCTAAACCCCAGTAACTGGCGCTCTGCATACTGCACGTCACGGCTGTGCGGGTTTGGCCGGTCTTTTAGCCCGTACTGGTGAACGCGAGCGATGCGCTGCACTTTGCCGGTAAATTCCACCGCTGCACTGTTTTCACGGCCAGTGGCTTTCATGTAACGGCTCGCGCGCAGCTTCTGAAACATCGCCCTTTTTATTCGCCCGGTCTTTGCCCTGAGCGGCTGGCGCTTTCGCGCCTGATACGGTGAGCCGTCCGGGGCTTTTTGCTGTTTGATGCGTTGTTGTTGCGACTTGCGCAGCTCCTTTGCAATCTCCCCGGCCAGCTTCCGACGTCCTGCCGGTGACAGGGAAGCAAGCAGCCCGGCGAGCTTGTCGTCAAAAGGCTTAAAGTCACTCATCCCACTTACTCACCAGTTCGCCGTTGATATAGAGCTCTTTTGGTCGGGTGACGGGCTCAGGCGGCGGAGGCTCAGGGGCATAGCTCACGTGCAGCGCGCCGTTTTCCTCTTTGATGATGGTGCGTTCGGTGAGCTGCAGGCTGATGCTGATATCAACACTGTCCTCGTCGTTCAAATCCATCTGGAAACGGTAGCCCTTTTTACGGCCGTCATCGAGCGTGCAAATATCCGGCTGATTCTCACGCAGCCATGCGGCCACCGGCACGAAAATCAAATCAGGGTCGCCCACAAAATCACACACGATCACATTCAGGGTGTAAATTTTCTCGTGGGACAGGGAAGCCGCGAGCCGCGCATCGATATTCCCCTCGTCGGCAAAAATGCGCATCATCTCGGGATTGGTTTTAAGCTGCGGTACGGCGTCAGTTAACGCCTTGCGCAGGCTGATTGCTTTCTTCATCGAGTTTATCCTGACAGTCTTTGATGGTTTCAACCTGCAGCGCGCAGGCGGCGAGCGCGTGCTCAAGCCTGCGGATATCTGCACTCAGGTCGCCATTAGTGACCGGATCGCTTTCCGGCATCGGGCAATAGCTCACCTTCGGGCAGGCGCTGTAAACAATGACCGGCGGAGGTGCAACCGGCGCGGGTGTGCAGCCTGCGCACAACATCAGGCAGCTTGTCGCTATACCAGCTGCGTAACGTTTCATTCTCATTTATCAGCCTCGTAATGGTTTCTTCCCGTCGCACGGCCATTGCACCGGCGGCGATTAACTCACCGCGTAAAGTGACCTGCGCGGTTTCGTTTTTCCTGGCAATTCCCTGCGAAACGGAAAGCTGATTTTTCAGCATTCCGATCACGTTTTTCTGTTCACCTGCGACCTTGTTTGCCCGTTCAAAGGAGCGGATCAGGGTGCCGTTTTCATGACGCTGCCAGAGCACAATCGCCATCAGCGCGGCCAGTAAAAACAACATCACTTTCATTGAATCCCCCTGATGCAGTAGGCACGCTCGCGCGCGCGGCGATTTTCCAGCCCGGTGCTGACTTTGCCATTCACATAAACCCAGCGGGTGAGCTGGTCGCACGCCTGCCACCATTGATGACGCTTGATGTACGAAACCAGCGTTGAGCGGCAGGCCGCGCCGGTTCCCACGTTGAATGAGAAGCTGACCAGTGCGTCGTAAACGTGCTGCGGCATTTCTACCGGCGCGCAGACCGCGAGACGTTTCTCGACGTTCATCACATCTGCGACAAGGTTCGCCGCCGCCTGACGCTCGGTGATGTCCCCTTTCGGGACGACGCCTGCAGTGTGGCCGATGCCTGACGTCCACACTCCCGCGCTGCACTGGTAAGGCGTCAGGCGACAACCTTCGAGGTCAGCAATCAGCGCCAGCCCCTCGGGCGAGGTGTTAAGCAGTCGAAAGTCAGGCATCAGCGCCGCCAGCGCCAGCACTGCGGCCACACTGCAACGTTTAACGATTGATTTCACGAATAGCCCCCTTATCGAGTCCGAGTGACGTCAGATAGAGATAGGTTTTGCGCTTAAACCAGTAGTTCGTCAGCGCGGTAAAAATGGCGCATCCGCCGCCCACGTAAAGCGCCATCTTTTCGGGTGAAATTGCCCCGAGATACGCCAGCGCAACGGCCAGCCAGTAGGCGATAAACGTGGTGATTTTTTCCATGCTCAGTCCCATAGATTCACCGTTTCGGTTCTGGCCGCGCTGTCGGTCTCGGGCAGCTCAATTGCCGTGCCGTGCGGCAGAATGACGCCGAGCTCAGACAGGCCGGGGTTAGCCTCCAGCACGGTTTCGACTACGCCCTCAGTTCGCCCGTAATAACGGGCGCAAATCGCGTCGAGGGTGTCGCCCTGCAGCGCATACGCTTTCATCAGATTTGCCCCACAATACAGCGCGCTTTGTCCTGGATACGCGCCACTGACCAGCGCATATCCCGCCACATCTCATCGATAGTGCTGTCGATGCTGTCGGCCTTTTTGTCACCTTTGGCGGTCGCATCCACGCCGCGAAAGCGCTCGTAAAGCGTTGCCGTCGTCATGGCACACACGGCGTTGAAATAGTGGAAAACGCGCACGCTCTCGCCGTCGAGCTGGTCGGTCGGGACATCCGCCAGCGTGGCGTGACCGGCTTCGAGCTGACGCTCGCGCCATTCGCTCAGCTCCGCGTTCGTTTCCGCGATGGCGGTCTTAATCGCCCGGCGCAGGCGCACGGGGGAAACGGTCTGTTCTAACCGCATTTCCTCCCGCACGCGCTTCGGATCCACGTCAGGAAAAAACGGGGTGTTTTTGATTACCGGCTCGCTCACGCCCGGTGGCGGTATCACCACGCCCGGCACATCCTGCGGCTCTTTTTTTGGCTCAATAATCAGCGTCGTCATGACAACCTCGGGTAATAGGTGGGCGGTGGACGCCGTTCGCAGTCAGGGTAAGGAATACCCGCATTGAACGGCGTGCCGCCCGGCTCGGGGAGCGCTCGGTTAACCTGCGGCTTTTACCGCCTTTGGTGGACGCCCGCGCCGTGCCGCCGGTTTAGCGGCAGGTTTGCGCGTGCGCGGTTTAGTCTTTTGGGTTTTCGGGGCGGGTTCAGGTTTTGGCCTGAGCTGGCGCGCTAACTGCTCGATATCCTTTTTCACCCCGATAGTGCTTTCTAACTGGATCGCACGCTGCAGGTGCGCCAGCGCCTCGGGTAATTGCTTCGCCTCACGCAGCACGTAGCCGGTGATTTTGTGCAGCTTCGCACGCACGATATCGGGCATATCCGCGCGCTCCGTCAGCGCAATGGTGTCGAGCAGGTTTGCCAGTTCGACCGGCTGTTTTGCAGCGAGCAGGCGCTGCGCGGCGAGCGTGACCTCTTCGGCCAGCAGGCACGGCGTCGGACGGCGACCGACCGGCATGGTGAGGCCGTAGGTCATGGCGTAACGGGCTATCTCCAGAGCCCCGGCGATATCGTCAGCATCGAGACGCCACAGCATGACCGTCATGACGATGTCATCCTGCGCTCCTTTACCACTGTCGAGGACGCCAGCCACCCACGGCAGATAGAACGGCAGCAGCTCGCGTTTTTTTGCGGCTTTACGCTCTTTTGAACTGATTTGTTTTAGCGTGCGGTTGTCTGCGGCCAGCTTAACGAGCATCTGCTCATAGGCAGTTGCATTGCGCAGCGGGACAGCAGCCCGTTGCGCAGTTTCAGAGGCCGAGACCCGCATCATGTGACGCGCTGCGGGACTCGTCATGGCTTACTCTCCGCTTTCCGGTGCTGCAGGTGCGGTGAAGTCACCAAGCTGGATGTTTTCAATCAGGCAACCGGCGGCGTAAGCCTCGACCACGTAGTCAATATTCATGGACTCGTAGTTTTCGACGCGGTCTTTTTTCGGTTCTTCGATAATGGCGCGACGGTGCGCGTCATCCATGAAGTAAATCGACAGATTGTCGAGACGCGTCACCATCAGCGCATCTGCCGGGAAGTAAGGCACGCGCACGGCTGGCAGGTTGCCGATTCGCTTCTGGCTGATGATGATGTCAGCGGCCAGCGACTCGGTGTTTGCCTGCTCTTTGTTGACGATCGGGAAATATTTATCCGCCATCAACTTACGCCCGGTGATGACAACCAGCTCCGGGTCATCCTGATAAATCTCGTCAATCAGGTTGCCGGTGGCATCCATGACCAGCGCGTCGAGGTTCGCATAGTCGCCGTTTTTACCCACGCGGATCACGTCTGAAATGACCTTGCCGTCCTCGTCGGTGATTTTGGACATCACGCGCGCTGACGCTTCATTGCGGTACTTCTGCAGCCAGCCGGTCGCCACGTCCTGCAGCAGTGGATTTTTTTTGCGGTCGGACGTCGCCGCGCGCTCGATGCCGTTGAAACCGGCCATGATGAAATCGAGGGACTGGCGTTTGATAATGGCGTCACGGATACGGGTCTGGAAGTCCTGGAATCGCGCCCACAGGTCGAGCTGTTTGTAACGGATATGGAAGTCAAAGTTAATCTGCGCGCACTCGTATTTGTTGGACTCCAGCGCGGTAAAGTCAGCGGTCTTACGCTCATCATCACCGGCGGTGTCGGCGGTGCTCGCAATCGTACCGTTAACGCCCACCCCGACTTTTTCGCCTTTCAGCTCGTCAACCGGCACGATGTTAATTTTGGTCAGAAACGCGGATGACATCTGCAGGGTCGTCATCAGGGTTTGCGTGACCGACGGCTCGACGGTGAATTTCTTCGCCACGTCGTCAGTGGAAACGCCGTTCAGCTCCGCGACGCGGGACAGGTAGGCATTAAATTTGAAGCGGGTATCTTTACGCATGGTTTTTCCTGTTCGGGTAAAAGGGTTCAGGCCGGACAACGCGCCCGGCGCGTTATCAGCAGTTGGTCAGCAGCTCGTCGCCGGTACCGCCTTTTGAAAGCTCGCGGCGCGGCTGGCTCTGGCTTTCGGTACTGTCGAGGGAGCTTTTCAGGGAGGTAAACGCCTGCGCGTTTTCATCGACTTTGCTGGTCACGTCCTGCTTAAGCAGCGCAAAAGCGGTCTCCAGCTCGGTGACGCGCTGGTCGGTGGCGTTGAGATTGGTTTGTACCTGCTCGGTAACGGTGGTCACCGCCTCATGCACATCGGCGAAACGGGCGTCATCGCTGGCCTGCTTACGGCCAAAAATGGCTTTAACCTTATCGGTCAGGCTGTTGAGCATGGTGTCGGGAACGTCCTCAAACTCCAGCGCAGCCAGTGACGCCACAGAGAAAACGTCGTCCGGCTGGTCTTTTTTACCGGCGAGCGGGTTCTGCGCGGCGCGGCTGCAGAATTCGAGGTATTCCGTGCCGAGGCTTGCCGGGTCATCGGTGACGGCCAGCCCGATGAGGTAGCACTTGCCGCTGTTCGAGAAGTTCGGGCGGATCTCCATGGAGGTGTAAACCTTCTGCCCGGCACGCACCATGCTGACCAGCTCGTCAAGCGGGGCAATTTTGGCAAACAGTGCCTTTTTGCCGTTGAGGACAGAGTCATCACTGATAATCTCCGCCTTAAGCTCGGTTACATCGCCATAGCGTTTAAACGGACTGTCAGGCATCAGCCCCCGGATATGTTCGAGGTTAATGCGGCAGCCGTAGACGCGCGGGTCGAACGTGTCGGCCATATCCTGAATGTCATCGCCGCTGATGACGCGGCCATCGCAGGTGTCACCCTCGACGCCGATGCGAAACCATTTCGAAACTTTCTTTGCCATTGTTCAGGTGTCCTGATGTTGGGTTTTCGGGTCGGGTTTAGTTTCCCGACTCTGACCCGTATCAGCCACCGCTTACGATCTGATTAGATCTGACACAACAGGCACTTAGCGCGAATAGTTCCCCATTTCCTTAGCCTTGCCACGTCACACCAAAAACGAGGCAAGCATGACCATTTCAACTGACCTTTCTCTGTTAAATGACCCGCGACGACAGGCGCGGCTGTTGTACTGGCAGGGATTCGCCGTGCCGCAAATCTGCGACATGCTGCAGCTCAAGCGCCCGACCGTACAGAGCTGGAAACAGCGTGACGGATGGGAAGAAACCGCGCCGATTAACCGCGTGGAATCGACATTAGAGGCGCGACTTATCCAGCTCTACGCAAAGCCAGACCTGACCGCGCATGACTTCAAAGTCGCTGATTTTCTGTCGCGCCAGATGGAGCGACTCGCGCGCGTTAACCGCTACGGCCAGACCGGAAACGAGGTGGATTTAAACCCCAATATCGCCAGCCGCAACAAAGGCGATCGCAAAAAGCCGAAACGCAATTTCTTTAGTGATGAAGCGATAGAAAAGCTGGAAGAGATTTTCTTCGACCAGTCGTTTGAGTATCAGCTCCGCTGGCATAAAGCAGGGTTAGAGCACCGCATCCGCCACATCCTGAAATCGCGACAGATTGGCGCGACGTTCTACTTTGCGCGCGAGTCCCTCCTGCGCGCGCTTAAGACCGGGCAGAACCAGATATTTTTGTCGGCCAGTAAAACGCAGGCTTACGTTTTCCGTAAGTACATCATCGCCTTTGCCCGTCTGGTTGACGTCGACCTGTCAGGCGATCCGATCGTCATCGGCAACAATGGCGCTGAGCTGATTTTTCTCGGGACTAATTCCAACACCGCGCAGAGCCACAACGGCGACCTTTACGTCGACGAAATTTTCTGGATACCCAATTTTCAGAAGCTGCGCAAAGTCGCCTCGGGCATGGCCTCGCAGTCACATCTGCGCACCACCTATTTTTCGACCCCGTCGACGCTGGCGCACGGCGCTTACCCGTTCTGGTCAGGCGAGCTGTTTAACCGTGGCCGCAGCAACCGCGAAGAACGTGTCGACATCGATATCAGTCATCAGGCGCTCGCCGGTGGCGTGCTGTGCGGTGATGGACAGTGGCGGCAGATTGTCACCATTGAGGACGCGCTCGCTGGTGGCTGCACCCTGTTTAACCTCGACCAGCTTAAGCAGGAAAACAGCGCGGATGACTTCCGAAACCTGTTTATGTGCGAGTTCGTTGACGATAAGGCGTCAGTATTCCCATTCGAGGAGCTGCAGCGCTGCATGGTCGATGCGATGGAAGAATGGGAGGACTTCGAGCCGTTCGCCGACCGTCCGTTTAACTGGCGTCCTGTCTGGATTGGCTATGACCCGTCACACACCGGCGATAGCGCCGGGTGCGCGGTACTGGCTCCGCCGCTGGTTGCCGGTGGCAAGTTCCGCATCCTTGAGCGTCACCAGTGGAAAGGCATGGACTTTGCCGCACAGGCCGAGGCTATCCGGTCGCTGACCGAGAAATACACCGTCGACTATATCGGCATCGATGCGACCGGCATCGGCCAGGGTGTTTACCAGCTTGTGCGCTCATTCTTCCCGGCGGCGCGCGCCATCCGCTACACGCCGGAAATGAAAACCGCCATGGTGCTCAAAGCAAAAGACACCATCAGGCGCGGGTGTCTGGAATATGACGCCGGTGCGACCGACATCACGCAGTCATTTATGGCAATCCGAAAAACCATGACCAACAGCGGCCGCAGCGCCACCTATGAAGCCAGCCGCAGTGAGGAAGCCAGCCACGCGGATATCGCGTGGGCGACCATGCACGCCCTGTTAAACGAGCCGCTTTCCGCCGGTAGCGGTATGCAATCAAGTTCAATTCTGGATATTAACTAAGATGAAAAAACGCCAAAACAAACAGCCAAAACAGACCAGCATGACCGCCAGCTCGCCTCAGAAAATGGAGGCGTTCACCTTTGGTGAGCCGTCACCCGTTCTGGATCGCCGCGACATCCTCGACTATGTCGAGTGTATTCATAATGGGAAATGGTACGAGCCGCCGGTCAATTTCTCGGGGCTGGCGAAAAGCCTGCGCGCCGCCGTACACCACAGCTCGCCGATTTACGTCAAACGTAACATTCTCACGAGCACCTACATCCCGCACCCGTTGCTGTCTCGTCAGGATTTTAGCCGCCTTGTGCTTGATTATCTGGTGTTTGCAAACGGCTACCTTGAAAAGCGCATGAGCGTGACCGGCCAGCTCTTTAAACTGGAAACCTCCCCGGCCAAATACACCCGCCGTGGTGTCGAAGATGGCGTTTACTGGTACGTGTCGAGCTTTACCAATCCACACCAGTTCGCCCCCGGTTCGGTGTGCCATCTGCTTGAGCCTGATATCAATCAGGAGCTCTACGGGATGCCGGAATACCTTAGCGCGCTCAATTCTGCCTGGCTGAATGAATCCGCCACGCTGTTTCGTCGCAAGTATTACCAGAACGGCGCGCACGCGGGTTACATCATGTACGTGACCGACGCCGCGCAAAGCAGCACCGACGTTGAGGCGCTGCGCTCCGCGATGCGCGACTCGAAAGGGCTCGGGAATTTCAAAAACCTGTTTTTCTACGCCCCAAACGGGAAACCGGACGGCATTAAGATCGTGCCGCTGAGTGAAGTCGCCACGAAGGATGATTTTTTTAATATTAAAAAGGTGAGTAGTGAAGACCTTTTAAGCGCACACCGAGTACCACCTGAATTAATGGGGATTGTTTCAAAACATACTGGTGGATTCGGAGATATTGTAAAGGTAGCTGAAGTGTTCGTTCGTAATGAACTAACACCATTGCAAGAACGTTTTAAAGAAATAAATGAATTCGTAGGAGATGAGATAATAAAATTTACACCTTATAATCTTAATAACTAAGCTTTAATAAATTTCAGAACCACATTGCACAGCCCCTAAAAACATTTAACGGGGCTGTACCCAAACACCACTACATTAACTTAGAGAAATACAAAGAAAATATAATATTACCAACCACACCACATATAATTGAAATTATAATGCCACCATAAAAAACTTTAGCTTTGCTTTTCAGAGAGGAAAGGTATGATACATACTGTTCCTTGGCATGCTCAGTTATTAAAATCCAACTCTGATGTTTGGACTCCGCCCGCACAGAAACCCATGCTGCTAATACGACTGACACAATCAGGGCAATTATCATAAAGAAAACCAAACCCAATATAAACCTTGGCCATACACCTGTTGATGTTATGTTAAGCAGGAAATCAATTTTTTTCGAAGTCAAATCATCTGCGCCAGCTTGTTCAGTAATTTTAGATATTTCATCGCTATAGTTTTTAGCCAATTTCAATATCGTAAACATAGCACCAGCAGTAGAAAACCCAAAAAACACTGCCCCTGTTAAAAAACCTATTTTATCACTATTTTTGTGTATTAATTCAGGGATTTTTTTCACATCAACTATGAAGTTCTGAAGATGTGAAGTTAATAGTGACTCAATGTCAACTCCCCAAGTCCTTTCCGTATGATTTATAGAAATATAAATACAGTTGCCAGCAGTTGTGAAACTGTTCCTATTGCGCAATCTAGTTGGGTAATAGGAATGCCCCGCTCCACCGAACGTAATTTCTATTTGTTGTTTTTCAGCAACATTTCGATTCTTGAACTTAATCAAATAAGTCCATGACAAATTTATGAGAGTACAGTTAACTTTCTTTACTTCACTGTACGAAACAAACTCCTCAAAAGTATTTATCTCTACTGATGAATCATCTGAAAAGAACATTTTTGCTGTAAATTGTATAAAAGTCGCTTCATTCTGTTGATTTATTCTTTGGCTTATTAAGTAATGAGTACTAATTAAATCTTGTTGGTCTACTTTAAAACTCCCGTAGATAGCTTTTTCAATCAACTGAGGTTTACCAAGCAGTTGAGAGATAAAACGGCCAAATGAGGAGGGCTCACATGGGAGCATAACGCCATAATTTTGAGAGCCATCCCCGCTATCAACTATTAATTGTATATTACCCATATCATCATTTCTGGACATTTTAATCGCTTTTTTAAGATAAAAGAGTATTGCATTTTAATGCACTTACAACAGATCGCGCAATGCTTTCCCCGCCACGCCTGCCCGCTTAACGGGTCGCTTTTAATGCACGTGCATCAGGAGCCCCGAGCCGCGCCTGCGCTGGCGCTGGCTCGCAAACGCTGGAATCAAAAATGAATGCAAACTCATGCACCTGATGCGTGCACCACTAGAAAAGTGAAAAATTTGGGTCAAATTCCTCGCTTTTTGCCTCTACTTTTTTCATTGAGGCCAGAAAATTCATACCATCATTTAGCGATACCGGTCGCTCGCACTCAATCATAAAAACACCATCAAAAGTGCGCCCCAGCCAGTATCCGCCGCCGCACTCTTTAGGCCGCTGAAAGAAAACCCACCCTCCGGGACGGTAATGCTCTAAGGTCACACCCCGATAGACCACCTGAAAATCCAAGTCATGACCCGCCATAGCCCCTCCGCATAAGTACTGTATATACATACAGTATTTATAGCAGATATCCAGGCGAAATGCTAACGCCTCGCCGGGATCGTTGTTCAACACCATCGGCACTGAAAGTGAGTTTCAGCACCGGTGCTGTTCTTACGGTCGCCGTGGTGGCCGGCATGGTTACCGATGTGATCGCATATGATTTCGGATTACTGATGTAGCTATATCGGCGATGGTTGTTTCTCACTAATCTCCTCTTGCATTGAAAATCCCGGCCACCCATCAGCAGCCCTATATTTGAATTTTTTATCGCCATAAATCACCGTTGCCCCACGCGCCAGCGCGTCGAGCTCCCACCGTTCCGGGGTAACGCCCTCCTGAGCTAAATCGAAACGAATTTTTGCGACGCGATCCCTTTCGGGCTTTGTCATCCTGGCTGATGGCGCTTGCTCGCTGGTTTTGAGCGTCGCATTGCTTATTTGCTGCCGATGTTTGCGCGGTGCGCCAGCTTTTAACGCCCCGTTAAGCACCTTCACGACGTCCGGCTCATTCCAGCCGATAACCCCGCGCTCAATCAGATTTAACACCGCTGCGGCTTGCTCAGACGGTGTGGGGGTCATAACTGGATCGCCGCCGCCGGTGAGCTTTCCACAGTTATTGACAGGACTCCGAGGCGCGGCAGAGCCGCTTTTTAAGGTCAAAGGCTCAACGGCCAAAACCTTTGGAACGATGCGCCATTCGGCTGTACGGGTTACATGAACATGATGAGCCCCGAGGTGAGGGGCATAAATCCCGACAACCCTCTCGATATCTTCCTCGTACTCGTTGACCTCATCTGTCACCTTACGGGCGACCCTGACGGCCTGAGCATCACGCGGCATGTTTGCCCCACCCTGCGCGATGATGTACTGGTCAAATTCCCCTGCATCTGCAGCCGCTCGCGCGGCCTCGACTCTGTCGTCAAATTCACTGGCAATGCTCACCCCGCGCGGCAGCTTTCGCAGTTCGCGGTAGGCGCCCATCGTCGGGAGGCCAATCGGTTTAAACTGCGGGATGCGCCATGTAGACGCCCATGCGGTGACGGCTGCGGCCGTATCTTTCAGGGGCTTGCCGGTGTCGTGGTCGAGCTGGCCGTCGAGCGCGTAGCCGTCGATATTTTTGGCAATGTATTTAGCGATATAACCCGCCGCGCCGCCCTGATTAAGGTGACGGGACTCAAAGCGCTGTTTTGCCGCGCCCTTTTCGTGTCCGTCCTCTTTAAGGGCATAACGACGCATGATTTCGTTGATGACTTTACGCTGACCGGGTTTGCAAAAAAGCATCATGTGCCAGTGAGGCGTGCCGTCGTGGTGCGGTTCGACAACGCGCAACCCGTAAACCTCTAAATCGTTATCTTTGAACGCGGTACGCATCAGGCCCCAGATTCGGCAGAGATAGCGCTGGCCGTCTTTTGGCGTAAATGCGGTGTCGTTCCAGCCGTGATTGAGCTGCACTGTTTTGCTTTCGCCTTTGCCGACCTGTCGGGTCGGATGGTATTTCGAGGGCGTGGTCAGGGTGATAAACATCCCCACGTCACCGGCGCTGGCCGCGTAGCGCTCAATCCCGGCGATGGTATTCATCAGCTCCATGCGACGTATTTCAGGGTTAGAAATACTCCCCATAACCTTGCTGATGAGGTCGATACGTTCACCGGTGACTTTGTTTTCCAGCTCGCAGGATTTCAGGTATTCGAGATTAGCTAGGCGGCGCGCGTGAACGTCTCGGATCGCCATTTTACTGGCGTAGGGTGAACGGTCTTTGTTGACCTCACCGGCAGCAATAAGCAGCGCCTCGCGCCAGCGCATTCGCTGCGCCTTAAGCTGGTTGACCCACCACTCGTCTTTAATCAGGCGGGAAATAGCGGAAAATGCCATGCGGATCGTCATCTGACCCTTGCGGTATTTTTTCCAGTACATCGGGGTAAAGTTGAAAGCGCGCGCGACACCGGCAACCTTTCCGTATAAATGCGCCTGCGCCTCATCAGTGAAAAGGGTTTCTTTGCCGCCGTGCGCGTGCGCCCAGGCGTCGCTCAATTCCTCGTATCTGCTCCAGAGCTGCGAGGCTATTCTGGCCGCAAACCTCCTGAGCTCTTTGTCATTCATATCCGGCAGGCGTGCATATTCATCACGCGCAGACATAAACCCAATCGAGGCAGATTCATTCATCCCGCACAGCTCATTAACACGCTCAAGACGCGGCAGCAGCTTACGCTCAAACGTGTTTTTGAGGAAATACAGCCCACCTAAAGGGCTCTTTTTACGGCGGATGAAGTTATAACGCGATGTAAACAGCGTTTGCAGGAAAAACGGCAGACGGTCAATCCGGTTTAAAACACCTTGCACCTGACGGAGTTCGGCACGTGTAAGGGGTCTGTCGCGGCCAATGGCCTCTTTGGTGACGTTATTCCAGGGATAAGCACCAACGAATGAATCACTGGTGCCCTTCAAAAATGGTGGTGGTGGCGAGGGGGCAACACGCCCCCGAGGTTCGTTGGACATATTATTTAAAAGCGTCCAGACATTGCTTCCCCATGCGTTCAATCCGAGCTTCCAAAGCTGAGAAGCCGGTAAGATCGCTGGTCAAAAGATCATGCAAAACCAAGCCTGAGATAAGCTTAGGGATAGTTGGGTAGTAACCCACAACGTCCAACCATTCCTTACCTTCATTCTTCCCGGATGTAGCGGTCTTTTTTTCCTGCAAAATGAATTGATAGCGGTCACTTGTGATGACGTATTGGTTATTAATCTCGATGCGTATGCTCATTTTTGCTTCCTGTTAACAGTGGTTAACCAGCTCTACCGAAAATTGAGTTGTGTAACTTTTCCGACTCCTGGCCTAATAACTCGATAATCTCGGTGCGATTAAGTTCTGACTTACTGATGTACGCGATAAGCCCATCAAACTGAGAAGAGTAACGGGTCGCCAAGTCGCGCTGTGCCTCGCTTACTGCCTGCGCCAGATGTGCCGAACACATCCCCCGCTGCGCTGTATTTTGTTTTTGCATTTGCCTATCTCCAGACAAAAGGAGTCCCCACGCTGTAAGGCGCGTAATAAAACGAATCCAGATTAATTAATGTAAATACTGCTCAGGTTTTACCGAGGTTAAAATAGTTGGTGCGTACTCAAAAAGGCTGAACAGCTCTCGCAGCGCGCGGAAAAGTTTGTCGCGCCAATAACAGCCCTCTTCGTTCAAACGCCAGTGCGGCATCATAAATTCCTGCTCTGTCAGCCCCGCATGAAGAAACAGTGATCGCCTTTGGCTAACGGTCAGGCGGCTGATGAAAGTTGCTTTCGACACGCCAAGTTGGCGGTGCCGGGCGAATGCATTTCTCAATTCATCAAGCGCGCAAACAAGACGCTCACGATCGGCTTCGGTCATTTCCTCTAAGCGCATGACAGAGTGGCGCTGTTTTAATTGTGCGTGGAAACAAACCGTAAGACGCTCCCGCTCCATCATCTGATTGTAAAAATCGCAAGTGTCCTGCCAGCGAGGCTGAGCCAAATACTTGCAGACCAGACCGCGAAGCGCTGTTGGTTGTTTCTGGATCACGTCCAGTGTCATTACCGTCATAACCACAGTCCTCTCTTTTTGACCAGACGGCGAACCTTCTCGATAACGCCCGGCTTACGGGTTCGGATGATTATGCCCTTGCGGCCGCGACCGTGAGTGATGGTGAAGTTGATCGGATTAGGGTTTTCTCTTCGAAGCAACTGTGCAATACAGCGAGGCTCTTTCATAAATTCTCCTTAGGGAGTCGGGTTTTAACCATGCCCGACACATGGCCTTGTGATAGGATCGAATCGCCAAAAACAAGCCAATCACATGAGGTATTTCATGACTAATCAACAAAATGATGAATTAATTGCCACTCTAAAATCAGCCATTGCATTGGTTAATTCTTCCTCTGATGCGATCTCTAATCGTGAGAAGGCTGAGGAAATCAACAAACTCTCAATCCAGTTGAGAGAGGCAGTTCAATCTAAAATGCCTGTCACGCATAAAAGCTTTTTAGATATCAACTAAGCTCAAATACTGGTGGGGTTTGCCATAACCCCACGTTCTTTTGCTAAAAATTCTAGATACAGACCTGCAATCTCCTCATAGGCAACATCAAGTTCAAAAACTTCTCCCGACGTCAGATGCACCTCCACTTTGTCGGCTGTTTCAGTGCGCTCACGGATAGCGGCCACGCTTTTTAAGTCGATCAGCACCCGCATACCATTAGTGATATGACGAATGCAGCCATGCTTTATTGGTTTTGACATGCAATTTCTCGATTGAATTTGAATGGATTAGATGAATTTAATCACCGTGAAGGTTGACCTAAGCCGAGCCACATCAGCCAACCATCGCGAATTTCTTTAGGACGGCTGTCATAAGCCATCTTCATTCCTTTGTTCCATGCAGGCAGGTAGACCCAATATTCCCCTGCTCTACCGCTTGTTGATTGTGGGTCAGTCATCTCAACTACTGGCAGCTTTCCTTTCTCAATCATTCCTTTTACGGCAGCAGGAGTTTTGCCTATCAGACGCGCAAACTCCTGATACGGAACCGCGTCCGTGCTACTTACAAGCTGGTTGTTCATCTGTTACGATTCTCCTTTAGTGCATTTAATTGCTCATAAAGGGCTTTAATTGCCTATAGCCAAAACCCTAAAAAGGAATTTATTTCCTTATAAGGGAATAATCATCGTATGGAGGATTTATGTCAACCCCGATAAATGAAAAAATCAAACTCATCAGGGAGTCAGAACGATTAAATAGAAAGGAAATCAGTGAGTTAACCGGAATAGCATATGGTTCATTTTGTGGATACGAAGCTGGGGATAAAAAACCGGGTGTCGAACCCATAATGAGAATCCTTCAACATCCTCGTTTCACCAAGTACACCCTATGGTTTATGACTGACCAAATAGCACCTGAAGCTGGGCAGATTGCACCGGCTCTCGCGCACTTTGGGCAGCAGACAACAACGTTACCCCACTCAGACCAGAAAACTGGCTAACCATTTACGGCGCTTTTTTGTGCAATAAATGCACAGTGAGTTTTTGCTATCTAAATCAGGAAATTGAAGTACGAAGTAACATCATCGGGAGGCTTTATGTCTGTTAAAAAGCTCGATGATGGTCGATATGAAGTGGACATTAGACCGGCTGGGCGTAACGGAAAACGCATCCGTCGGAAGTTCGACAAGAAAAGCGAGGCGATGGCTTTTGAAAAGCATACTCAATATAACCATCACTCAAAGGAATGGCTTTCAAAACCCACGGACAAACGCCAACTGTCAGAACTGAAAGAGTTATGGTGGAAGCTGAAAGGTAAACACGAGGAACACGGTCAATCGTATCTCAGGAAAATTGAGCGTTTCGAAACGATGACCGGTAACCCATGCGCTTTCCAAATCACCAAGAGCCTGATAACGCAATATTGTGCTCAACGCCGGGGTGAAGGTATTAAGCCAACTACCATCAACCGCGACCTGATCACGTTAGGTGGGATGTTCACAACCCTGATTGAGTCAGAGCTGTATAACGGTGAGCATCCATTCAGGGGATTCAAAAAACTGAAAGAGCAGACAGCCGAAACGGGCTATCTCACTCTTGAGGAAATTGACGCCTTACTGGCAGCGCTATCAGGAGATAATCGTAAAATTGCCGTCTTGTGTCTGAGTACCGGGGCAAGATGGGGTGAGGCTGCAAGGCTGAAAGCGGAGAACGTGATTCATAACCGGGTGTCTTTCGTTAAGACGAAAACCAACACACCGCGCACGGTCCCGATCTCTGATGACGTTGCGGCTTACGTAGTCGGCAAAGCACGAGGCTTTCTGTTTCCTGATGCCAGTTATGCTGAATTCAGACGAATCCTCAAAGAAGTTAAGCCCGACTTACCGGCGGGGCAAGCAACACATGCGCTACGACACTCTTTCGCCACGCACTTTATGATTAACGGGGGCAATATCATCACACTGCAGAGGATCTTAGGTCATACGAAGATTGCGCAGACGATGGTCTATGCGCACTTCGCTCCTCAGTACCTGCAGGATGCGATTTCGCTTAACCCGTTGAAGGGTGCAAATGGTTGTCAGAGTGTCCACAATGTGTCCACACCCTAGCCGCTTTTTATGGCTTTTGGCTGCTAGTAGTAAAACGTGAAGCCTTGTCTGGCGCGGCTTCCCAGCTACGCCAGACATTAAAAAGGCTCCCTCAGGAGCCTTTCTTTCAATCAATGCAGCGATGCTAATCGCGCCGCAAACCCGACAAACAACAGTCCTATCAGGCCGTTCCCCAGCTTTGCCAGTTTCTTTTTCGTTTTCAGATAACGTGTGACAAAAGCGCCTGAGAAGATCAGGAAGCTCATATACATAAAGCTTATTAGCTCAAGCGTGGTCGCGAGGATCAGGAAAGAGGTACCGGTATTCTTCGCATTCACATCGATAAACTGAACAAAGAACGAGACGTAGAACAGAATCGCTTTCGGGTTCGTCAGGCTCAATACCAGCGAGCGTTTCATGATCATTCTGGCAGGCTCGGTACCGCTTTCATGTGTATTATTCTGACGGGTAATAACCGACCAGAGCATTTTACCGCCCAGCCACAGCAGATAAAAAGCACCTAAATAACGTACGATATTAAACAGTACCGGTGTGGTCTGAATTAACGCGGCAACGCCCGCCCAGGCCAGGAACATCAGTACGGCATCGCCGATAAACACGCCGGTGGCGGCGAGATACCCTTTTTTAACGCCGTGACCAATCCCGGTTTTCAGCACAAATAAAGTATTCGGCCCTGGCACCAGCACGATAAAAAATGCGCCGACAACGTATGTCCAGAAATTCAGTACGCCAAACTCCGCAAACACTTCTCCCTCCTTTTGCTCAACACAACAGGAATAGCGCTGCAAAGACGCTATTCCCGACAACCAGACGCCATAAAATCATTGGGCACCTTGCGGTGCCCTGATGGTTCTCAGAAATCCTGGACTGCGAACAGCAACGCATTGCGGTGCCGGGTCATTCCACATTTCCTGATGGCGTGTATACGCATATTGCGGCGGGATTGTGCTTCCAGCCAACGAGCCTTACGACGGTTCACCTGTCGCAACATGCGCCAGCGCCCTACTTCAGTTCTACTGCGCTTCATGTCTACAACTCTTTCTTTAAAAGAGAGGCCATTATAAACCCAACCCTGCAGCAAACCAGCGCTTTTAGCTGGCGTTTTTATTTGCCAGATGATTCCTGATGCGTACACTCATAACAATACGCTTTCAAAAGGATTTTTTTACCTATGACAACCTTCTACACCGTGGTGAGTTGGCTGGTCATTCTGGGATACTGGCTGTTAATCGCGGGTGTGACATTGCGCATCCTGATGAAGCGCAGAGCCGTACCCTCTGCCATGGCCTGGCTTCTTATAATTTATATCCTGCCGCTGGTAGGAATTATTGCCTATCTCTCTTTCGGTGAACTTCATCTGGGCAAGCGTCGTGCCGAGCGTGCCCGGGCCATGTGGCCTTCCACCGCCAAATGGCTGAGCGATCTCAAAGCCTGTAAACACATCTTCGCAGAGGAAAACAGCAGCGTTGCCTCCTCATTATTTAAACTGTGCGAACTCAGACAAGGTATTGGTGGGGTAAAAGGCAATCAGCTCCAGTTGCTGACCTCTTCTGATGACGTCATGCAGGCCTTGATCCGCGATATTCAACTGGCTCGTCACAATATCGAGATGGTGTTCTATATCTGGCAGCCCGGCGGGATGGCAGACCAGGTGGCGGAATCGCTGATGGCTGCCGCACGTCGTGGCATTCACTGCCGTTTGATGCTCGACTCCGCAGGCAGCGTCGCCTTTTTCCGTAGCCCCTGGGCAGGGATGATGCGTAATGCCGGCATCGAAGTGGTGGAGGCGTTAAAGGTCAATTTACTGCGCGTTTTCCTGCGCCGGATGGATCTTCGCCAGCACCGCAAGATGATCATGATCGACAACTATATTGCCTATACCGGCAGCATGAACATGGTTGACCCCCGCTTCTTCAAGCAGGACTCGGGTGTCGGCCAGTGGATTGACCTGATGGCAAGGATGGAAGGACCGATCGCCACCTCCATGGGGATTGTCTATTCCTGCGACTGGGAGATAGAAACCGGTAAGCGTATTCTCCCGCCGCCACCGGATGGCAATATCATGCCCTTTGAAGAGGCCAGCGGACATACCATCCATACCATTGCCTCCGGGCCGGGTTTCCCGGAGGATTTAATCCATCAGGCGCTACTGACCGCCACTTACGCAGCGCGTGAATATCTGATCATGACCACGCCCTACTTCGTTCCGAGCGATGACCTGCTGCACGCAATCTGCACCGCAGCACAGCGCGGTGTCGATGTCAGCATCATTCTGCCACGCAAAAATGACTCGCTTCTGGTGGGCTGGGCCAGCCGAGCGTTCTTTAGCGAACTGCTTGCCGCCGGTGTAAAAATCTACCAGTTTGAAGGCGGGCTCCTGCATACCAAAAGCGTCCTCGTGGACGGTGAGTTAAGTCTGGTGGGCACGGTAAACCTGGATATGCGCAGCCTGTGGTTAAACTTTGAAATCACGCTGGTCATTGATGATGCCGGATTCGGCGGTGACCTGGCGGCGGTACAGGACGATTATATCTCCCGTTCGCGCCTGCTGGATGCCCGGCTGTGGGTAAAACGTCCGCTGTGGCAGAGAATTGCTGAACGACTGTTTTACTTCTTTAGTCCGTTGCTGTAAAACGTGCCCAACGATGTTTAACAGGTAGTCATCATGGAAATGGATCTGAACAATCGCCTGACCGAAGACGAAACGCTCGAGCAGGCCTATGACATTTTTCTCGAACTGGCGGTTGATAACCTCGATCCCGCAGATGTGATCCTCTTTAATCTGCAGTTCGAAGAGCGCGGCGGCGCGGAGTTATTCGACCCTGCCGAAGACTGGGCTGAGCACGTGGATTACGATCTCAATCCTGACTTCTTTGCCGAAGTGGTGATTGGGCTGGCAGATGAAGATGGTGGCGAAATTAATGACATCTTCGCCCGCGTGCTGCTCTGCCGCGAGAAAGACCATAAGCTGTGCCATATCATCTGGCGCGAATAGTAAAAGGCTGCGAATGCAGCCTTTTTTGTTTAATCCGGTAGCGCACTCCCGCAACGGTTACAGTAGCGGGCGTTAAGCTCATGTTCAGCCTGGTGACAACCCGGACATTTTCGCTGCTGTTTGCGGCTCTGAAATGCGCTGCTCATATGGGTTGTGATAAGACCTGTCGGAATGGCAATCACCGAATACCCAATCAGAATCAGCACCGATGCGACGATACGTCCAAGCGGCGTATGCGGCGTGATATCCCCGTAGCCAACGGTCGTGACGGTGACAATGGCCCAATACACAGAGGCATTCAGCGTTGTGAAGCCATATTTTGGCCCTTCTATCAGGTACATCAACGCGCCGAAAACAATCATGACGATCGCGATAAACGAGTAAAACAGAATGAGCTGATGCCGGGCACTGACTATTGCGCTCCAGAAGACCCGCAGAGACGGCATAAAACGCAGCAATTTCAGAATACGTAATACACGAATAACGCGCATCGCCCGCCATGCAAAGACATAGCTCAGGCTAATCTCCGGCCACAACCACATAACGTAGAGCGGCAGGACGGTGGCTAAATCGATAAATCCCCAGAAACTGAAAACATATCTCGCCGGGTTGGGCCAGCAGACGACCCGCAGCAGATATTCGGCAGTAAAGACCAGGGTAATAATCAGTTCGATCCAGACAAATATATGCCATTCATCATAGGTCAGGTGATACTGCGTCCCGGCTCCCGATTCAAAGAAAATAACCACCACGCTGATGAGTGCAAACAGCCCGCAGATCCCTTCGAAGCGGCGTCCGGATATCGTTTTAGGATCGAATAAAAAATGATAAAGCCGCCGACGGGCAGAGGTGAATAGACTCGACACGGTAACCTCGCAAAAAATAAGGGCTGACATCATGTCAGCCCTTGCGATTATAACGGGTCTACTTTCAGGCAGGAAACCGCATGTCGGAAACTGCCTTCCAGAACTGGTCGTGTTTTCGCACACTCCGGCCCGGCCAGTGGGCATCGCGTACGGAACACGCAGCCTGATGGCGGATTAATCGGCGACGGCAATTCGCCTTCCAGCAGCTGGATGGTTTTATTTTTTTCCAGATCGGGATCGGGAATTGGCACCGCGGACATCAGCGCTTTGGTGTAGGGGTGCAGTGGATTGTGGTACACCTCATCATAGGTGCCCAGCTCCACGGCATGGCCCAGGTACATAACCAGTACGCGGTCAGAAATGTGCTTCACCACCGCCAGGTCGTGCGCAATGAAGATCAGCGACAGCCCCATCTCACGCTGCAGCTTCTGCAGCAGGTTAACCACCTGCGCCTGAATCGACACATCCAGCGCGGAGACAGGCTCATCGCAGATGATCAGCTTCGGCTCAAGGATTAACGCGCGGGCAATACCGATACGCTGACACTGGCCGCCGGAGAATTCGTGCGGATAGCGGTTGATGAGGTTTGGCAGCAGCCCCACTTTCATCATCATCGCCTTAACACGATCGCGTACTTCCTGACGTGGCATCTTCGGATGATAGGTCCGCAGCGGCTCGGCAATGATTTCACCAATGGTCATACGCGGGTTTAAGGACGCCAGCGGATCCTGGAATATCATCTGGATATCGCTGCGTACGTCGCGCCACTCTTCGGGCTTCATCCCCAGCAGATCTTTACCCAGCCACGCTACTTTACCGCCGGTCGCTTTCACCAGCCCGATAATGGCACGCGCAAAGGTCGATTTACCGCATCCGGACTCACCCACCACGCCCAGCGTTTCCCCTTCATACAGACGAAGCGTTACGCCATCCACAGCTTTCAGGGTCTTGGGCGGCTGCCAGAACCACTGTTTACCGTCTTTGATGTCGAAATGCACTTTAAGATCGGCAATTTCGAGCAGCACATTTCTTTTTTCATCTAATGCGTTCATACCAGCTCCTCCTGCGGCTTAAAGCAGGCGCGCAGACGGCCTGGTGCAAACTCTTCCAGCGGCGGAGCGCTGTTACAAATCTCCATCGCGTGCGGGCAGCGCGGCTGGAAAGGGCAGCCTTTCGGCAGGCGCAGCAAGTTTGGCGGGTTGCCCGGAATGGTCAACAGGGATTCCCCTTCCGCATCAAGACGTGGCACCGCATTCAACAGGCCGATCGAGTACGGGTGCGCAGGCTGATAGAAAACATCGCGCGCTTTGCCATATTCCATCGTACGGCCGGCATACATTACCAGCACTTTGTCACAGATACCGGCAACCACGCCTAAATCGTGGGTGATCATGATAATCGCCGTGTTGAACTCACGCTTAAGCTCGTTCAGCAGAGTCATGATTTGCGCCTGGACGGTCACATCCAGCGCGGTGGTCGGTTCATCGGCAATCAGCAGTTTTGGACGACACAGCAGTGCCATGGCAATCATCACACGCTGACGCATACCGCCAGAGAACTCATGCGGGAACATGCGCATGCGCTTACGCGCCTCTGGCATTTTTACCGCATCGAGCATTTTAACGGACTCTTCAAAGGCTTCAGCTTTGCTCAACCCTTTGTGCAGCATCAGGACTTCCATCAGTTGCTCACCGACGCGCATGTACGGGTTCAACGAGGTCATCGGATCCTGGAAAATCATTGAAATCTGCTCAGCACGCAGCTTGTTCAGCTCGTGTTCAGGCAGGTTGAGGATCTCACGTCCGTTGAATTTGGCGGATCCGCCAATTACACCGTTTGCGGCCAGCAGCCCCATCAGCGCGAACGCCGTCTGAGATTTCCCGGAGCCGGATTCGCCCACGATACCCAGCGTTTCACCCGCGCGCAGGTTGAAGTTGAGATCGTTTACGGCGGTGACATCACCGTCCGGTGTCTTAAAGGTGACGCGGAGATCGTTTACATCCAGCAGAAGGTCACTCCGCTGTTGCGCCTGTGGCGCGGTTGCCGTTTCAATAATTGTCATGACGGCGCTCCTTAACGGTCTTTCGGGTCGAGGGCATCACGCAGGCCATCGCCGATAAAGTTGAAACAGAACAGGGTCACGACCAGGAAACCCGCCGGGTATAACAGCAGCCACGGTGAAACTTCCATTGAGTTTGCGCCATCGCTCAACAGCGCGCCCCAGCTGCTCAGCGGCTCTTGCGTGCCCAGCCCAAGGAAGCTCAGGAAGGATTCAAACAGGATCATGCTTGGTACCAGCAGTGAGGCATACACCACCACCACGCCCAGCACGTTAGGAACAATGTGGCGGACAACGATATTCCCTGTCGATACACCCCCCACCTGCGCCGCTTCGATAAACTCTTTGCGTTTAAGGCTCAGCGTCTGGCCACGTACGATACGCGCCATATCCAGCCAGGAAACCATGCCGATGGCCACGAAGATCAACAGGATGTTCTGGCCGAAGAAGGTCACCAGCAGGATCACGAAGAACATGAACGGGAAGGAGTTTAAAATCTCCAGCAGACGCATCATGACCGAGTCCACTTTCCCGCCGAGATAGCCGGAGAGCGAGCCGTAGAGCGTGCCGACGATCACGGCCACCAGCGCTGCTGCAATCCCCACCATCAATGAAATACGGCCCCCAATGGCGACGCGGACCAGCAGGTCACGGCCGGACGAGTCCGTACCAAAGTAGTGGCCGGACTCCATATCCGGCGCGCTTGACATCATGCCCCAGTCCGTATCGAAATAGGTGAATTGCGACAGCATCGGCGCCAGGGTCACAAACAGCGCGATCAGCACCAGAACAACCAGACTGGCGACCGCTGCGCGGTTATGCATAAAGCGACGGCGGGCGTCCTGCCAGAGGCTACGCCCTTCGACTTCCAGTTTTTCACTGAAGTTTTCCAGCGCCTCGCTGTTTTTCTTACTCAACATCATGGCGTGCTCCAGTTAGTAACGGATTTTCGGGTCGATAACGGCATACAGCACATCGACAACAGCGTTAAAGAGAATGGTCAACGCACCCACAAGGATCGTCAGGCTCAGCACCAGGGAATAGTCGCGGTTGAGGGCACCGTTAACAAACAGCTGGCCAATACCTGGCAGACCGTAGATGGTTTCAATAACCATTGAACCGGTAATAATACCGACGAACGCCGGTCCCATGTACGAGAGCACAGGTAACAGAGCTGGCTTGAGCGCATGGCGGAAGATAATCCGGCGCATCGGCAACCCTTTCGCGCGCGCGGTACGGATGAAGTTTGAATGTAACACTTCAATCATCGAACCACGGGTGATACGCGCGATACTGGCGATGTAAGCCAGAGAAAGCGCCACCATCGGTAAAATCATGAATTTCAGTGCCCCGCCGTTCCAGCCGCCGCCGGGCAGCCATTTCAGCGTGATGGCAAATATCATCACCAGTAACGGCGCGACAACGAAGCTGGGGATAACCACCCCGGTCATTGCGACCCCCATTACCGTATAATCCCATTTGGTATTTTGTTTAAGCGCGGCGATAACGCCTGCGGTGACCCCGAGAACCACGGCCAACAAGAATGCCGCAGCACCCAGTTTTGCCGATACCGGGAAGCTGGACGCCACCAGGTCGTTAACGGAATAGTCTTTATATTTGAATGACGGCCCGAAATCGCCATGCGCCAGTTGCTTCAGATAGTTGAAGTATTGCGTGGAGATAGGATCGTTTAAATGATATTTCGCTTCGATATTCGCCATCACTTCAGGTGGCAGCGTACGTTCACCCGTGAATGGACTTCCCGGCGCGAGACGCATCATAAAGAAGGAAATTGTAATTAGAATAAATAACGTTGGTATCGCTTCTAAACAGCGACGCAGGATAAATTTCAACATTGCCCGTACCTTCTGGCGTGTGCCTGATGAATGTTACAAAGTAGACACAGTGGGGCAAGCCAGGCCCGCCCCACGTATTGCCATTAATGCTTGATAATATAAAGATTCTTAACGGAAATATTATCCAACGGGTCTTTACCGGTATAGCCGCCAACCCATGGTTTCACCAGGCGGGCGTTCACGTAGTAGTAAACCGGTACAATTGCCGAGTCTTTATCGAGCTGTTGTTCTGCTTTGGCGTACAGGTCTGCGCGTTTTGCATCGTCAGTAACCTGCAGCGTTTCAGCGATAAGCTTATCGAATGCCGGGCTCTTATAGTGCGCCGTGTTGTTCGAGCTGTCGCTGAGCATGGTATTCAGGAAGGATGTCGGTTCATTATAGTCCGCACACCAGCCTGCACGCGCCACGTCAAAGGTGCCCTGATGACGGGTATCCAGGAAGGTTTTCCACTCCTGGTTTTCCAGCTTAACGTTCGCGCCCAGGTTTTTCTTCCAGATAGAGGCAACGGCAATCGCCAGTTTTTTATGCAGATCGGAGGTGTTATACAGCAGGTTAAACGTCAGCGGCTTATCTGCGGTGTACCCTGCTTCGGCCAGCAATTTTTTCGCTTCTTCGTTACGTTTTTCCTGTGACCACTTGAACCACTCAGGTTCAACCAGTTTCATGCCGTCGGTGTACGGTGGAGTGTAGCTGTAGGCAGGCAGATCGCCCTGGTTTTTCACTTTGTTCACGATGATATCGCGATCCAGTGCCAGCTTCAGCGCCGTACGGACACGTACGTCGGTGAACGGTGCTTTCTGGTTGTTAATTTCGTAGTAATAAGTACACAGGTATGGATCGACGTGAACTTCTTTCGGGATCTCTTTCTTCAGTTTCTGGAACAGTTCAATCGGCATGTTGTTATAGGTCATGTCGATTTCACCGCTGCGGTAGCGGTTCACGTCAGTCACTTCAGAAGAGATTGGCAGGTAGGTCACCTGGTTAATCACGGTTTTGGCGTTATCCCAGTATTGCGGGTTACGCTCCAGAACCATACGTTCGTTGACCACCCAGTCTTTCAGTTTATAAGCACCGTTGGTCACAATATTGGCAGGCTGGGTCCATTTTTCACCGAATTTTTCCACTGCGGATTTCGGTACCGGGGAGACAGACGGGTGAACCAGCAGTTTATAGAAGTACGGAACAGGTTCGCTCAACGTCACTTCAAACGTGTTGGCATCAATCGCTTTTACACCCAGATCGGTGACCGGTTTTTTACCGGCGATGATGTCATCGATATTGGCGATATGGCCATATTGCAGATAGCTCGCATACGGAGAGGCGGTGTTTGGATTCGCCAGGCGCTGCCAGCTGTAAACGAAATCTTCGGCGGTAACCGGTGTACCGTCGGACCATTTAGCATCTTTACGCAGATGGAAGGTCCAGACTTTAAAATCTTTGTTTTCCCACTTTTCGGCGACGCCCGGCGCCGGGTGGCCTTCTACGTCAGTGACCAGCAGCCCTTCAAACAGGTCGCGGTTGACGTTTGACTCTGGCACGCCCTCAATTTTATGCGGATCAAGAGACTGGACTTCCGCCCCGTTGTTACGTACCAGCGTCTGCTTCTCAGCCAGCTGTACCCCTGCAGGCACGTCCGCAGCCATTGCAGCGTTGCCCGCGATTAGCGCAGTTAAAATCCCCGCCGCTACCAGATTTTTTTTTGTGATGATGGACATTGTGTTGGTACTCCACTCATTATAATTACTGGCCTTCGCCAGCTGTGTAATCCCCTGTTGGGGCCTGTACAGCGCAGGAGTTTTTTTTGCTGCTGCCAGGTTCTTTTTTTACTTCTTGCTATCACCGACTTCTTTATTACTGACCGCTCGTATGGCCGTCTTGCGTCGATTCTTTACACGTCTCCCCTGTCTGAGACATGTGTTGGATATTCGCGAAGATGACTATATGAAAATAATTCTCATCTTCTTGTTTTATGCTGCAAAATATTAGGCCGGAAAGTATCAAAAGGCGTAAACGCACGCCAATACATTTTGCAAATTTGTTAAGCAATTCTCTTTTACGAAGTGTACTAAATCGTTGAGGGCAGCCCTGCCTGACATGAAAGGACAAGAAAAATCTTTTCATTCAAAGAGATAAAAAAATCAGTCTCTCTGCGCGCGTCGCTGCGCTACCATCACGTCATTTTGTACAAAAATTTAACAACTGATTATTATTTAGCACATTCCTCTAAGGGAACGTTGAATTTACTAATATCATTTCGGTTATCACTCAGCAAGCCCCAGAGTATCGTGTGAGTAAAATAACAGAATGATCGCAGGTTTTCTGTGCAGGCAGGAAACGGTGGGATTAATAACTCGTTGAAATATAAGAATTGAACATTATTAGTAGAATTTATTATGACAGGTAAGCATTTCAACTTTATTTATATGATTTGCTGATATTCACGTAAAAAAAACGGAGCCGTTGGCTCCGTTCTTTCATATGAAACGTCAGTGCAATAAGCCGGGGAAAATGCTTTTGATGCCGGTCACAATGAATTCGATGCCCAGGGCCATCAATAGCAACCCCATAATACGGGTAATGACGTTGATGCCTGTCTGCCCAAGCAGACGCACCAGCCAGGGTGCCATGCGGAAAACGCCCCAACAACAAAGCGCAAAAATGGCAATGGCGACAGAAAAGCCAATCAGATGCATCCAGTTGTGGTAGCGCGTACCCCAGACAATCGTCGAACTGATAGCGCCGGGACCGGCCATCAGCGGTAACGCCAGCGGCACTACGCCAATGCTCTCGCGAATGGCGGTTTCTGATTTTTCCTGCTTGTTCTGTTTGTCTTCCCCCAGCTTACCGCTGATCATCGACATAGCGATAGTGACCACCAGAATCCCCCCCGCAATACGGAAAGAATCAATCGAGATACCGAACACCTGAAGAATGGCATCCCCAAGGTAAAGGGAGGTCAGGAGAATAATCGCCACTGACAGGTTAGCGGTAAGATTGGTTTTGTTTCTGGCCGCCGCCGTCTGGTAACTGGTCATGCTAATGAAGACAGGAATGATCCCCACCGGGTTGACCAATGCAAACAAACCAATAAAAAACTTAAAATATGTAGGAAAATCAAAGAGCGATAAGATCACATTTTGCTCCGCTTATGCGTATGCCCCGGGGCTGACAACTGTCAGTGAAAATCGCGCTGAAGATACGCTTTTTATCAGCATACTTCACCAGAAATCTGTGCCAAAACGTTATCAATTCATGATGTTAAATATTTGTATAAGCAATGATAGCGCCACTTCCAATAGTTACTTAATTATTTAACACTGGAATAATCTCAAAGAAATAACCCTGCTGAAAGGTATCAGCTTGGGGGAAAATTGACGCAGATCATGATTTTCGTACTCAGAAGTGAGTAATCTTGATTACGCCCCAAGGGAGAGGACCTGCCAAAAAAGGATGATGCTAAGGTAAGGCTCTTTTAGTAAATTAGTGTGCTGGTGCAGGAAGTAACCCATTGTTTTACTGTGTGTTACGCAAGTCGTATTGGCTCTGTCTATACTGTCTGACGTATCGAGCGCTGGTTTACTAAAAGAGTTTAAACATTATCAGGAGAGCATTATGGCTGTTACTAATATCGCTGAACTGAACGCCCTCGTCGAGCGCGTTAAAAAAGCCCAGCGTGAATATGCCAATTTCACCCAAGAACAGGTTGATAAAATCTTCCGCGCGGCCGCTCTGGCTGCTGCAGATGCTCGAATCCCTCTCGCTAAAATGGCCGTTGCCGAATCCGGCATGGGTATCGTTGAAGATAAAGTGATCAAAAACCACTTCGCTTCAGAGTATATCTACAACGCCTATAAAGATGAGAAAACCTGTGGCGTGCTGTCTGAAGACGACACTTTCGGTACTATCACTATTGCAGAACCTATCGGCATTATTTGCGGTATCGTTCCAACCACCAACCCAACGTCTACCGCTATCTTCAAATCTCTGATCAGCCTGAAGACCCGTAACGCAATCATCTTCTCCCCGCACCCACGTGCAAAAGATGCGACCAACAAAGCCGCTGACATCGTTCTGCAGGCTGCGATTGCTGCCGGTGCCCCTAAAGATCTGATCGGCTGGATCGACCAACCGTCCGTTGAGCTTTCTAACGCGCTGATGCACCACCCGGACATTAACCTGATCCTGGCGACCGGTGGTCCTGGCATGGTTAAAGCGGCATACAGTTCCGGTAAACCTGCTATCGGCGTAGGCGCGGGTAATACCCCAGTGGTTATTGATGAAACAGCCGATATCAAACGTGCTGTTGCGTCCGTGCTGATGTCCAAAACCTTCGACAACGGTGTTATCTGTGCTTCTGAACAGTCTGTTGTTGTTGTTGATTCCGTTTATGATGCTGTTCGCGAACGTTTCGCCAGCCACGGCGGCTACCTGCTGCAGGGCAAAGAGCTGAAAGCGGTTCAGGATATCATTCTGAAAAATGGCGCGCTGAACGCGGCTATCGTGGGTCAGCCAGCGTATAAAATCGCTGAACTGGCAGGCTTCACTGTTCCGGCAACCACCAAAATTCTGATTGGTGAAGTTAAAGTTGTCGACGAAAGCGAACCATTCGCTCACGAAAAACTGTCCCCTACTCTGGCGATGTACCGCGCCAAAGATTTCGAAGACGCAGTAGAGAAAGCAGAGAAACTGGTTGCGATGGGTGGTATCGGCCATACCTCTTGCCTGTACACTGACCAGGATAACCAGCCAGAACGTGTTGCTCACTTTGGTCAGATGATGAAAACTGCACGTATCCTGATCAACACCCCGGCTTCTCAGGGTGGTATCGGCGACCTGTACAACTTCAAACTCGCACCTTCCCTGACTCTGGGTTGTGGTTCCTGGGGTGGTAACTCCATCTCTGAAAACGTTGGTCCAAAACACCTGATCAACAAGAAAACCGTTGCTAAGCGAGCTGAAAACATGTTGTGGCACAAACTTCCGAAATCTATCTACTTCCGCCGTGGTTCTCTGCCAATCGCGCTGGATGAAGTGATTACTGATGGCCACAAACGTGCGCTCATCGTGACTGACCGTTTCCTGTTCAACAACGGTTACGCTGACCAGATCACCTCTGTTCTTAAAGCCGCTGGCGTAGAAACTGAAGTGTTCTTTGAAGTTGAAGCTGACCCAACCCTGAGCGTTGTGCGTAAAGGTGCGGAGCTGGCTAACTCCTTCAAACCAGATGTGATTATCGCACTGGGTGGTGGTTCCCCAATGGACGCCGCGAAAATCATGTGGGTAATGTACGAGCATCCAGAAACCCACTTCGAAGAACTGGCGCTGCGCTTTATGGACATCCGTAAACGTATCTACAAGTTCCCGAAAATGGGCGTAAAAGCGAAGATGATCGCCGTTACCACCACTTCCGGTACAGGTTCTGAAGTTACGCCGTTCGCAGTGGTCACTGATGACGCAACGGGTCAGAAATACCCACTGGCTGACTACGCGCTGACCCCAGATATGGCCATCGTTGATGCCAACCTGGTGATGGATATGCCGAAATCACTGTGTGCATTCGGTGGTCTGGACGCCGTGACTCACGCCCTGGAAGCCTATGTTTCCGTACTGGCTTCTGAGTTCTCTGATGGTCAGGCTCTGCAGGCGCTGAAACTGCTGAAAGAAAACCTGCCAGCGTCTTACAACGAAGGGTCTAAAAACCCGGTTGCCCGTGAGCGTGTCCACAGTGCAGCAACCATCGCCGGTATCGCGTTTGCTAACGCCTTCCTCGGGGTTTGCCACTCCATGGCTCACAAACTGGGTTCTCAGTTCCACATTCCTCACGGTCTGGCGAACGCCCTGTTGATCAGCAACGTTATCCGTTATAACGCGAATGACAACCCAACCAAGCAGACTGCTTTCAGCCAGTACGACCGTCCGCAAGCACGTCGTCGTTACGCTGAAATCGCAGACCACCTGGGTCTGAGCGCACCGGGCGACCGTACTGCTGCTAAGATCGAGAAACTGCTGGCATGGCTGGAAAGCCTGAAGGCTGAACTGGGCATTCCTAAATCTATCCGCGAAGCGGGTGTTCAGGAAGCTGACTTCCTGGCACACGTTGATAAGCTGTCTGAAGATGCATTCGATGACCAGTGTACTGGTGCGAACCCGCGCTACCCACTGATCTCCGAGCTGAAACAGATCCTGCTGGATACATTCTACGGACGTGAGTTCAAAGAAGGTGACGTTGCTGCTGTGAAAACAGAAGCACCCGTCATTAAAGCTGACAAAAAAGCGAAGAAAAGCGCTTAATTGACCGCTGTTAAAAAACCCGCCTCTGGCGGGTTTTTTTATGTCTGAAGATCAGGCTTTGGGTTCTTTGGAACTACTTCCGGTTATCGTGCTGAATCGCCGTCAGGGAGCCCACAGACAACGCCTCTTTATAATGCTTACGACAGACCGACACATAGCGTTCATTCCCCCCTATCACCACCTGCTCACCGTCTGCATAGGGTTTACCAGACTGATCGAGACGAAGCACCATACTGGCTTTACGGCCGCAAAAACAGATGGTTTTCAGTTCGACCAGTTTATCGGACCATGCAAGCAAATACTGGCTACCGGCAAATAGCTCCCCGCGAAAGTCCGTACGCAAACCATAGCAGAGAACGGGAATATCAAGTTCATCTACGACCTCTGAAAGCGCATGCACCTGTTCACGCGTCAGGAACTGGCTTTCATCGACCAGAACGCAATGAATGGGCTGGGAAGTATGCTCGGCACGGATATCCTGCAACAGGTCCGTTTGTGGGTTAAACAGTCTGGCCGGAGACGAGAGACCAATTCTTGAACTCACCTTACCTGCACCGAAGCGATCGTCGATTTCAGCGGTGTAAACAACGGTGCGCATCCCTCGTTCCTGATAATTGTAAGAGGATTGCAGTAACGCCGTGGATTTTCCGGCATTCATTGCCGAATAGTAGAAATAAAGTTGTGCCATTGGCCGTCAAACCCTAATCAATGTGTAATATTCCCAATGATTCATTGTACCATATTTTGTCTGGTCATCAGCGATACACCACACAGAGTATGGGGTTCAAGCCGCTGTTAACCACGAGATGCACAGGAAAATAATGCGATAAAACAGGAGGTAAACGGATTCAGCATGCTCTATATGTCGCGAACCCACTAAACATAACACTTCTTTTTATACTGGAATCCACGTTCATTAAAATTCACTATTTATTAACTATTTTTGCTCTGGCAACGCTGGCAGAAACTAATACAAAAGGCTGATATTTATCCGCCGCAACTATAATTCCTGCGGTAAATGTCACAAAAAAAGATGCAACCGAACGGGTTAAGCAGGTAAGCGTGATAACAAGCGAGCCTGTGTGGGTATGAAATTTAAGTTAGCGTAATTAATAATAGCGCCCATTATTCCGTATTTTTTGAATTCCTTACATTCCCACCTATTGCACAACTGAATTTATCGCTCTATTATTAGGACAACAAACCACCCCCCATTATAAGTTTGAGATTACTACAATGAGCGAAGCACTTAAAATTCTGAACAACATCCGTACTCTTCGTGCGCAGGCAAGAGAATGCACCCTGGAAACGCTTGAAGAAATGCTGGAAAAATTAGAAGTTGTAGTTAATGAACGTCGCGAAGAAGAAAGCGCTGCTGCTGCTGAAATCGAAGAGCGTACGCGTAAACTGCAGCAATATCGTGAAATGCTGATTGCTGATGGTATCGATCCAAATGAATTGCTGAACAGCATGGCTGCAGCGAAGACCGGTACTAAAGCAAAACGCGCTGCTCGTCCTGCTAAATATAGCTATGTTGACGAGAACGGCGAAACTAAAACCTGGACTGGCCAGGGTCGTACACCTGCTGTTATCAAAAAAGCCATGGATGAGCAAGGTAAACAGCTGGACGACTTCCTGATCAAGGATTAATCCTAACGTATTCAGAAAAATCCCGCTTAATGCGGGATTTTTTTTATCCTCAATTCCTGCAAACATCCCCTTACATGCCGTCATATTGGGACATCGTACTATTTAACGTTCCTTACAGACCGGCGTGGTTACCCTGAGTTGTGGGCATAAAAAAACCGGTGGGCATCGCCTCACCGGTCTTGATCATTTGCAGACGGGGTTATTTTTTAATACCCACGCTCTCTTTCAGCCAGGCTTTAAATTCTTCACCGAGTGAATTGTGGCGGATGCCATATTCCACGAACGCCTGCATATAACCGAGTTTATTACCGCAGTCATGGCTCTTACCTTTCATATGGTAGGCTTCAACGGTCTCTTTCTCGATCAGCATATCGATGGCATCGGTCAGCTGGATCTCATCTCCTGCTCCTGGAGGCGTTTTCGCCAGCAGTGGCCAGATTTCAGCACTCAGGACATAGCGACCTACTACCGCCAGATTAGACGGCGCTACGTCGGCTTTAGGCTTCTCTACGACGCCTACCATTGGCACGCTTTCACCGGGTTCAAGATTAACGCCTTTACAGTCAACAACACCGTAAGCCGTCACGTCTTCAACAGGTTCAACCATAATCTGGCTGCTACCCGTTTCGTCAAAGCGCTTGATCATCTCAGCAAGGTTATCCTGAGACAGATCGGATTCATATTCGTCCAGAATGACGTCTGGCAGAATGACCGCAACAGGTTCATTACCCACAACAGGATATGCACAAAGTACCGCGTGGCCCAGACCTTTCGCCAGCCCCTGACGCACCTGCATAATGGTAACGTGCGGAGGGCAAATAGACTGAACTTCTTCTAACAGCTGACGCTTAACGCGTTTTTCCAGCATGGCTTCGAGTTCGAAACTGGTATCGAAATGGTTTTCGATAGAGTTTTTAGATGAATGTGTAACCAGCACAATTTCAGTGATGCCGGCCGCGATACATTCGTTTACGACATACTGAATTAATGGCTTATCAACCAGTGGCAGCATCTCTTTAGGAATTGCCTTAGTTGCTGGTAACATCCTGGTCCCCAATCCCGCTACCGGGATGACGGCCTTTCTGACTTTCGAATTTAGGGCAGCCATTCAAATTCTCCTGAGCTGTTCAAGTTTTGAACTTTTATGCATTAAATAACGCGTTGAGTATATCAGCCTCATCACACAGTCCGGGTCTGAAAAGAACGCGTTGCCGATCAATTAGGATAAATACGCATGAATCTGGGCAGCGATAGTAGCACTCCCCACAAAACACAGGTAAGGCAATCTTAAAATTAAGATCCAACTGCTTATTCCGTGGACAACATTAACCGCAACCGCCCCCCGGCGCCCCAAATTTGGCACTGCCAGGAAGAACAGCGATGGCTAATTTGATTAAGATAAGCCGTACCCAATGTACCCAGCGGCACACCGTTGCTAACCTGAATATGATGTTCCCCGGTATTCAGAGAGGCGTTCAGACCCGCTGAAACGAGGATAAGATTTTTCAATCCACTATGGTAATAGCCAACCAGCAATGGAAATTGTCCTGGTAAATTGGCCTGGCGAAAAAGCTGGTTAACCTGTTTAAGTAAACTGCCTAACTCCGGAAGCCGTTGCCCCTGATGCGATAACTGTTCCTGCAACAGCCCGTTAAATAGCGCACGAAGTAATAACGCTGCTAATACACCATTATCCCCGGCACGGGTAACATCCAGGGAATAAAACGCAAGATCGGAATCCGATAATGGCGCAATATCCAGCACCAGACCGGGCTGATCCGCGGCCACAAGCTGGCGATAATTTATTCGACAGTGTGAAAAGGTCTGTTGTACCGGCGGCTGAAGTTCCTGCAATAGCTTGGCCGCGGCAGGCGGATTACTGACTAAAGCATCCCAGTCCTGGAAAAGGCGCTCTTCTTCCTCGACGCGGGAATTAAACATATTCGGATAAAGGCAGGCCAATACCGTTTCACGCAATCGGTTCAGATCTTTTACTGGTTTCAGCAGAATATCCTGCACCCCCAGACGCAATGCTTTGGCAATATCCGCCATATTTTCTGTCGCGGAGATCACCAGTATGGGCGTCTGGTTGCCCTCATTACGCAGATGTTCAACCAACTTCAGGCCATTCATCCGTGGCATTGCGATATCACAGATCATCAGGTCGGGCGTGATACTGACCATTTTTTCCAGGGCATCAACACCATCTTCAGCCAGGGCAGTGGTTGCCCCCAGCGAGGATAACCACGAATCCAGTAGCGATCGGAAAACGGGCTCGTCTTCAACAATCAAAATATGTTTTCCGGCCAATGGCTGCGTCATGGTTCCTCCCCTGGCTGACAGTTACTAAATAGTGGCATGCTATCGGCACTATCGCCTGTCAGATTTTGCTGAAGTAGTCAAAAAAAGGTGCTCAACGTGCGGTTCGCACAAATGGCAATAATTCGTCCATTTTCTTTTCGACGGCTAAAGAGCCCGCTGCGATGGCGGCCTCAGCCCGATGGAAATCAAGGGTAGAGATTTGTGGACAATAGGGTTGAATCAGAATATCCGGTGGGTCGCCCGCCATACGGTTACGTTTCAGGCGGTTTTCCAGCACCTGGATTGAGGTGGTCATAATCTCCATTGCCGTGGGTGCAGCGACCGAGCGGCGCGCGGCTATCCGACCAATTCGCCCGCGTAAGCGCTCATGCCAGGCCAGTTTTTCCGCCTCGGCATCTTCGCTTTGCAAATTGACCGGCATGAGGTCTTGCTGCATCAGGTGAGCGTCGTGTTGTAAATCGACCGCGATCACGATGTCAGCCCCCATTGCCCGCGTCAAAGAGATTGGCACGGGGTTAACGACACCGCCATCAACAAGCCAGTAACCATTATGCGGGACAGGAGCCATAAGGCCCGGCATACTGCAGGAGGCGCGAACGGCAAGGTGGATGTCCCCTTCGGTCAGCCACAGCTCACGTCCCGTACTGAGATTCGTCGCCACGGCACCAAATGGCAGCTGACAATCGCTGAAGTCCTGAAGAGGCATAATCTGACGGAACTGGTTAAAGACGCGTTCACCGCGAAGCAAACCGCCGCGCTGCCACGAAAGGTCCATCAGGCGCAGCACGTCCCAGTAACTGAAGGATCGCACCCACGCTTCAAGTTCGGGCAATTTGCCGCACGCATAGGCGGAACCTACCAGCGATCCAATCGAACATCCTGCAACAATATCGACATCGACGCCCATCTGGTTTAAGGCATTTATCACGCCGATGTGTGACCATCCGCGGGCTGCACCTGAGCCCAGCGCCAGTCCAATTTTAACCTTTCTCATTAGCCCTGTTTTACTTCCCCTGGATTCCCGACATAGCGTCAACGCAACAGCTCAGTTAACATGGTGCTACCCGAAGCGTTTTACGCCCTTAATTTTTTGTTCCAGGAAGAGAATTGTGTCTCAACTCTGCCCCTGTGGTAGCGCTCTGGAGTATAGCCTATGTTGCCAGCGATATCTTTCTGGCGATCAGGTTGCACCAGACCCATCACACCTTATGCGTTCACGGTATACCGCTTTTGTGATCAAGGACGCAGACTACCTGATTAAAACCTGGCACCCCTCATGCCAGGCCGCCAGTTTCAAACAGGAGATCGAAGCCGGGTTCGCCAATACCCAGTGGCTCGGTCTTACCGTTTATGAATCCGCACCCGGTAGTCACGAAAATGAAGGTTACGTCAGCTTTGTTGCCCGGTTTACTGAACACAATAAACCGGGTGCCATTATCGAGCGTTCCCGGTTCTTAAAGGAAAGCGGGCAATGGTATTATATTGACGGAACGCGCCCGCAGTTTGGTCGTAACGATCCCTGCCCTTGTGGTTCTGGTAAAAAATTTAAAAAGTGTTGCGGGCAGTAACGCCCGACAACCGAGACTTCGCAAATACTCAAACAGGATTTCCCGGCGATGCAATCACTACAACGTAAAGTTCTGCGCACCATCTGTCCCGATCAAAAAGGGCTGATCGCACGAATTACCAACATCTGTTACAAACATGAATTGAATATCGTGCAGAACAACGAATTCGTTGACCACCGCACCGGTCGTTTCTTCATGCGTACCGAACTGGAAGGTATTTTCAACGACACCACTCTGCTTGCCGATCTGGACAGCGCGCTGCCGGAAGGTTCCGTACGCGAGCTGACGCCAGCGGGCCGTCGTCGCATCGTGATTCTGGTGACCAAAGAAGCCCACTGCCTGGGCGATTTGCTGATGAAAGCAAACTACGGCGGTCTGGATGTCGAAATCGCCGCCGTTATCGGTAACCACGAGACGCTGCGTACGCTGGTTGAACGTTTTGATATTCCGTTCGAGCTGGTGAGCCATGAAGGCCATACGCGTGAAGAGCACGACAACCTGATGGCAGAGGCTATTGAAGCGCACAACCCGGACTACGTTGTCCTGGCGAAATACATGCGCGTGTTGACGCCCTCCTTCGTGGCGCGTTTCCCGAACAAAATTATCAACATTCACCACTCCTTCCTGCCCGCCTTTATTGGCGCACGCCCCTACCATCAAGCCTATGAACGCGGCGTGAAGATCATCGGCGCAACGGCGCATTACGTAAATGACAATCTGGATGAAGGCCCAATCATCATGCAGGACGTGATTCATGTGGATCACACCTACACGGCGGAAGACATGATGCGTGCCGGGCGCGATGTTGAGAAGAACGTTCTGAGCCGCGCACTCTATCAGGTGCTGGCGCAGCGCGTATTCGTTTACGGTAACAGAACGATCATTCTTTAATCGACAGTGAAATGAATTGGTTAGCTTTACAGCTTTGCGGGTAAAAATCAGGCAACCAGTTTATTTTTCTTGTGGTAACGCTTTACAGGGGCGTGTCATTTGATATGATGCGCCCCGCTTCCAGCAGGAAGCAGGCCAGTAGAAGCATTACCCCGTGGTGGGGTTCCCGAGCGGCCAA